>NZ_JBFULC010000072.1:0-18610 GCF_056400525.1 Stenotrophomonas sp. P5_A9 | reverse complement strand
TCCGTGGCCTCGGCCCGCTTGCAACCGGTCAGGGTGAATCCTTCGATGGTGATGACAGGCGCTGAGGCGCTCTGGGCCATGAGGTCGGCCAAGGCCTGCCGGGCCTCCGCCGCGGACGGCTTGCCGCTGCAGGCGGTCAGCGTGAGGGCCGCCGCAGCGGCCAAAGTCCATGCTTTCATCGCTTCTATTCCTTTGGATGGGCTCTTCGGCCCTGGTGGTTAGCGGTCGCGGTTGCCATCGGGCTGGAACCCGGCGATCCACATGCGGCCATCCCTAAATGGGGTGAGGATCCCGCTGGGGCCGGGATGGAGGTCCGTGGTCTGGATGAAGCCAGAGACCCATGCCACCCGAAGGGCCACCTCAACGGCTCGGTCGGACACACCCGGGCGGCTTACGTTGACCACAAAGGGCTGGCTGGGCGGATTAGGACCGGTCGAGCGGCCGGCCCCGGTGTTGGGCTTGCCCGCAGGCACTCGAATGCCCGTCAGCGTGTCCCGCCCCTTCCAGAGGGCCGACGTGTTGAGCTCCGCTGTATCGCCCAGGTCATCCGTCTCCGTCAGTGGGGCATCGGAGCAGGTTCGGAAGCTCTCGGTGGTCGACGCAGTCGGGCTTGTCCAAATCCTGGCCTCAATGGTCCAACACGGCAGGGAAGCACCCCATTCCTGGATGGTCAGCGCCACCCTCGGCCAATCAAGCTTCCCAAGCTGAGCCTGTTGGTGGTTGTCCGCCCTGAAGAGGTTGGGCAGCTTGCCAGCTCCACTGAGAGGCGTGTAGGCGGCTCCCAAGCCGTTCGAGCGTCCAGGGGGCGCCCGGTTCGTGGGGGAGGAATTGACGCCGATGGCCTGCTGCCCGGCGTCCTTGAGGCTGGTCCCAAGCTGACGGAAGAAGCCGGGCTTGTTCGGAGCCGCCGGCACCTCTTCCTGGGCGAGGGCGGGGAGGGAGAAAGACAGTGCAAGGAGCGAGGCGACCGCTCCGTGTCGTGAGTGCTTCATATGCAGCCCCTGTAGACCGCCAACCCGGCGGCATTTACGATAATCGCAGATGTGCAACCGAGTTCCAACCGTCAAACTGAGAGGGAATTCAGCTGTGGTGCAAGTTTTCGGATGCCGCAACCCAAGACGCCCTCGACGATCTACGGCAAACGACTGCGCAGTGCGCGGATTGCTCGAGGCTGGACGCAGGCACAACTGGCCGAGCGCATTGGGATGGTGGACTCAGTCTCTGGGGCGACCCGAGTGAGCCGCTACGAGACCGGGCAGCACGACCCGGACCCGGCTACGTCTGAGGCGTTGGCAAAAGCGCTCGGTTTGCCGGTCGCGTATTTCCACGCGACATCAGACGTGTTGGCCGAGGTGATCTTGCTCGTGAGCAAGCTGCCGTTGGCCAAGCAAAGGGAGGCCCTCGAGAAGCTCAAGGAGTTTGCTGGCAAGACCAAGGGCTGAGGTTCGCCCGCTCGCGGCTTTTTGCAGCGGGATCGATTAAAAGGCTTGCGTCGTGACCCACCTCCCTCGGCCTTGCATACGGCTTGGGCGGGTGTTGCCTCAAGAAACCCCTAGGTGCCGCCGTTAGTCGATGAGGCGCCGGGGAACGGTCCCGCAAGAAGGGCATCGTCGGGCCCATGAGCGGTAGTCTTCAGTTCGTGGGCTGAGCGAAGTTGTATCTGTGACAATCAATAGGGAGCGTCGGATGGACATGGAAGCAAGAGCTGAAATATCGGGCTGGGGCAAGGCATACGCGAGAAACCCCGATTTCAAAGCGATCTTCGACGAGATGCACGAGGCCTTGGACGGATTGCCTCCGCCCCTTCACGCCAGAGGGCAAGAGCTTCCGTTCCCCCAGCTTCATCACGCATGCCTTGGCGCAGATCTGCACCTGGTGGCCGCCCTCTTGGATGCCGGTATTGCGGCCGACGCATACCCCTGCACCGAAGACGAAGACGACGAGCCGGCTTTGGTGTGGCTCGCTCGAGACGACCTCTTGAACACTGACGAAAAGATCAGGCTCGCGACCCTGTTGCTCGACCGCGGGGCGGACGTCAATGAAGGTGATCCGCTGGAACACGCCAAGGAGGCCGACCAGACGCAGTTCGTTGCTTTTCTGTTGAGCCGTGGAGCAGGGTGACCACGTGGTTGCTCAACTTTGCGCAGGAGCTGTTGTTGCTGTCTAGGGCGGGCTCCCTCCCAGATGAGCGGGCATTGCTGGCAGCGACGGTGAGGCTCTTGGACAGGCGCCTCGCACGTCATGCACAGGGGCGTTCAGCGGTAGCATCGCCGGAGGTGCTGGAGCTACCCGCATGGGCTTGCGGGCAGCAGCCAGCGGCCCCTGGCTTAACGATCCGCCCTCCTACGGCGATAGCTGACCACCCGATCGCGCCCCTCGCCCTTAGCCTTGTATAGGGCCTTGTCGGCCTGCCGAATGGCGTGGTCGGCGTCCTCGTGTGTTTCTGGGAAATGACTGACGCCCATGGAGACAGTGATGCTGCCGACGATGGGGAATGCGTGGTCGTGGATGCTTCTGCGGAGCCGCTCGGCGACGAACTCAGCGGTCTCAGCGCTCACGTCGGGCAACAGCAGCAAGAATTCCTCGCCCCCGATGCGACAGAGGACATCTTCTGCCCGGGAGTTCTGTCGCATCAGATCGGCCACACCCGCAATTACCCCGTCGCCTACCTCATGACCGTGGCGGTCATTGACCTTCTTGAAATGGTCAATGTCCAAGGCAATGATCGCAAACCGCGTTCCCGAGTTGGACAGAAAACCTAGCGCTCTTTCCAGACCCCGGCGGTTGAGCAAGCCGGTCAGTGGATCGGTCAGTACGGCCTGGTCCAGCCGACCAATTCGGTCGTTGAACGCATTGAAACTGATCAGCACGGCCTTCTGTAGTTCATCTGCTTCGTAATACCACGTATCAACCGCAGTCACGGTCAGAATCGCCTGAGACACATCGCTGTTCTGGGCCGTCGATGCCAGCTGCCACAATGGCCGTGAAATGCGCCGGGAAACCACCCAGATCAGCAGAAGCGAGAGGATGCCCAGAGGGGCGGCGTTGAGCAGCACAGTGTTCATCAGGCGTGTCAGCGGCCGCAGGGTAGCCTCGACGGGACGTTGAGAAACGATGCCCCAATGCACGGCTGGGATAGGCGCATACCCGGCCAACATATGCACCCCATGGCTGTTGATCGTGGGCATGGCACCGGCTTCTCCGCGAGAAACGGCCTTGACCACTTCATTTTTTAACGCCGATTCGCCCACCCGGTCAGGTTCGGGGTGATAGAGCAGCTTTCCGTCCTGGCCTACGACGTAAAGATACGACCCGTCCCGGTAGTAGTGCGTTCCAAGTAGGGTATGGAGCACGTTGGGCTCCTTCAAGTGGATGGACGCGCTGATGTAGCCTTGGTAGTCCCCAGACGGGTCAAAGATTGGTTGCGAGATGGTCAGGACTAACTTGCCGGTCGCAGAAACGTAGGGGTTGCTCACGAGCGGGGCGCGACTGGCGATCGCTAAGGAGTTGGCTAAGCTGGAAAGAACCTGGCCGTCGATCTGCGGTAGGGTCGGGGAAGATGCCGTCACTCGTCCTTGGTTGTCCACCACCACAACCGAGTTGAATGCATTTGTCTGGGATTGCAGTCGATGTGCCTCTGCGGAATCGACGCCACTGCCCATGCCTCCGGCTCCAATGGCCCGTGCGCTGTATTCCAGCTGCTGCTGGGTCGATACCAGAAAATTATGGGTGGTCTGCGCGAGCTTGTGGGCATAGACGCGGTTGGACTCAAGTGCGTTATTGATCAGCTGCTCGCGTTGGACCTGATACGCCGCAAACACCGCATTTGCCAACATGACCCCAGCTGAGAGAATGGCGAGCCCGACGATCAACCGTTGGAGATTAAGGTGTTTGGCGATCTTCCTCATATGTCCTGCGTCCCTTCGTACGATTCCATAATTGCCTCAGGCCAGCAGCACAAGATTCGGTGTTGAGGGCAGGGGCACCAGGCAAGGGGCGTCGGCTGCGTCCCTTGTCTAACTCAAGCCTACGATGACTGACAGGCGATGAACAAACGGCATTAACGGCAACGCCACTGACGCGATCTAGCCCTTAATGGTTAAGCGCACAGCGGTTGAGACCCCGGTGCAGGATCAGCCTTGCAAAAAAGTGCCGCACCCGCTGGTCACGACGGCCACCAATGGGGCGTCATTGCCTGAAACTCACCACGATCATCTGGGGGAGAACATCGTGGGCGGGCAATCCAGCGGCGCGCGGCCGGCCTCGGGTCTAAGTTGGATGACCCAAGGCAGTGTCGATCATTCCATCCAAGATGTAGACAGAGCGTGGAAAGGCGGTGAGGAGTTCATTCAAGAGTCAAGCACTGAGTCCAGTGGCGCGCGTCGGCTGGCGAGTTCTCGCGCATTTACGGGCCGGCCGAAGAACCACCCTTGGCCAATCGCCTGCGGGGCGAGGCTGCGGAGCATGGCCGCCTCGGCCGACGTTTCAATGCCCTCGATGGTCACGTCCAGGTTCAACTTGAGTGCTAGCTCATAAACGGCGGGAAGAACAGAACGAAGCGGAGAGTCGGTCGTAATGGCCCCCGTAAACAAACGATCAATCTTGATGCCATTGAAGCTCGTGCGAGCTAAGTGGGAGAAGTTCGAATGGCCCGTTCCGAAATCATCGATGAGGAATCGGAAGCCTGCCCCTTGAAGGAGCGCCATGTTTGTGAAAAATTCTGGCGTCACGATGTCGTTGCGTTCGGTCACTTCAAAACAGACTTGGAACGGCCTCAAATGCCGACTCTCAACTTGGCTCAGCGCGTAGTCGGGGAAGGAGCCATCTGCAATATCCTCCGGCTCAACGTTGATGCAGACGTAGAGCTCGGCATCCGGTAGAAGAACTCCTTCGATGTCATCAAGCGCGGTGGCGAGGACGTATCTTGAAAGCACAGGGCCAAAGCCATTGACTTGGGCGAGGGGCACAAAGATGTCCGGACCGATCTCCTCCTCGGGGGAGATATGCCACCTGGCGAGCGCCTCGAAGCCAACGGTGGATCCGTCGGATATCTTTCGAAGGGGCTGAAACACGATGGTCAACTCACCGCTTTCTATCGCACTCTGTAGGCGTTGCTCTAGGCTCCTTTTCAAGTTGCGATAGCGGATTGCCATCCACCCCAAGCACAGGCCGGTGACCAGTCCCAAGCCAGCGAAAGTCGAGAGCAGGTGGGAGGGCAACGACCACAGCGCGGTGCGCGGTGAAGTAACTGCTGCGCAGACTCCGACCGTGTCGCTGCAATAGCTGCGCTCAAGCGTGTCGTTTCGATGCCAGTCCCGTGCGTCAGCGACAGGTTCAACTGACCTAAACGTGTATTCGCCATTGGCTGTGGCGATCACAATGCGGCTGGTCCTGGACGGATCTACATTGTCAAATGCAGACGGGGAAGTCACCGTAGCGACGTTGCCCCGGACCACGATGTTCGTGGCGATGTAGGGGGAATGGAGCACGTCAGACGACCTCCAAATGCCGGCTCCGTTTCGCTGAAACCTGGGGGCAGGCAAGACCATGGGGGGCTCCAAGGCTCCCCATAGGGCCGTGCAGACGATTTGGCCGTCGCGAACCTTTCCCACGTCGCTCATGTAGCTGGAACTGAAGGCGATGGCTTTGAGGTTTCGCAGATCTGTGTCGGAGCAATCTTCTCCGCGCGTTGCCAAGGCTTGCTTGGCGGCTGCGGCGCTGCTGCGCGCGATCACTTCTGCCTGACCAACTGCCAGTCGGGCGGCCGCAGACGCGCGTTCGACGTCTTGCACGTAGAGAACCGCCTGCGCGATTACGAGAGTGGTCAACATCGTCAACCCGACGGCCGCTGCCAAAGCTAAGCCATCTTGGGTCCTGTTGCGTTTGCGCATCTGTTTGAGCCTTGGGAAGCAATGGCTGTGTTTGGAGGTGCTCGCCAACGCTGGTATTTGATAGCACTTTGCGCCGCCAGGTGGAAGGAGGGGCGCTCTCTTGAGTGTCAGGGAGTAGGGCGTCGCGGGTTGTGTCCGCCCGGTGCTTGAAGGCAGTGGGGATTGGCCGTAAGTTGGTGGTCGGCAGGCGGTGGCCTATTCAGGTTTTCTGCGGCGGCGAGAGACCGGCCACTGCTTTCGGGCCGCTTCACTGTGCCCCCAGCAGTAAAGTCAGGATCGCAGCATGAAGAATCCCTACGCAGGCAGCGACAAAGCAACGCTGTGTCAGAAGGCCCGTGAACGAGCGTCCGTTTTGCTGGAGGAGACCCATCCGGGTCCATTCGTGCCTGGACAACGAACCCCATACCTGACCCGGGAAGAAAAGCGGCTGAGGCTCTTGGATACTGCTCAGCTACTGAAGTGCCTTGCGGCAAGGCTACTTGGGGGACGAGGCCGTGGCGGGCGGCCCACGGCAATGGTTTCTCTCAGGCAGGTTGACCCTGGTTGAAGCCCATCAGGCAGAGTTGGATCGCAAGTCACGTGCCGCCCGCCTTGAATCGCTAATGGACGCAACTGACTTCATCTTGGGGGTGGGTGGGCGGGCATGGATAAGCGAGCGCGACCACTCCCGGCGCAGTCGCTATGACCTGGCCTTGGAGAGCGATCAAGGTTTGATGGTAGTTTTGGCGGCACTGCAGGGACTGAGGAAGGGTCCTTCCGAGGGCAGCACAGGAGGGGCTGCCTCGGCGCCGGAAGCGGTGGAAACAGAAGGTCACGAGGCAGGGGGATGAGTCGCCCCACCGAAAGCGGTGTTATCGAGTATGGAGACGCTCACGGCCTCTGTACTCCCGCGATCGGACTATTGCCGTTCATCCCCGGTCTCCCTTTGGATCAGCTATGACCCCCAGTGCCCGCTCCGCGATGGCTCATTGGGCTTCTACGCCCATGTTCCTGGACCTCACCGTCGGGATAGCCGCAGAGCAGATGCAGGAGATCCTCCCGCATTATCCGCATCCGTCGGATCAGCCCATCGCCATCTGCGTCAACGGTTACCGCTGGTTTGGAAGTGAAATGGAAGCGCTAGCCGATGCCATCCATCGGGCTGCCCGTCGGCCTCACCTCCATCATTTGTCCTTGGCTGAGGCAGAGTGGGAGGTTGAAAGAAACAAAGAAGGGTTGTGGGCAGTCCCCGGACGATGTTCGCCAAAGAGCCGCAACGAGCGTGTTCTCGACAGCTTGGGAACCGACACAGCCCTCTTTCGGACCACGGACTCGGCGACCGCCTAGCTGACGATGCAGGTTGGAGCGGGCTAGCGTCTGCCCTGATGGGTAATGGAACGTGGAATCCGAACGCCGACTGAGGCGACCAAGATGTCAAACCGGGCCCATCGGAAGGGTCTTCCGAAAGTGACGTTGGTGCTCGGCGCCGCTAAAAACCCAGGCGATGCGCGTCACATTTTTGAAGGGAATCGCCCGCTGGACGGGGTGAGAAGCGCCATGCCGTCTGGCATACTCCCGCCGCCGGAAAGGGGGGGCATGCGAGTGAACATCAAGAAGAAGGTTAGAGCGGTGGGTGAAGCTTCCTATCACCCGTGGCCAGAGCTGAACCACGCTGCCCGGGTTCTGAGACGGGCAGCCCGCGAACAGGGCGCATCCAAGCTGCACGTGGTTACCGGCGCCGTCGTTCTGACGGCTTTCGCGGTCGAGGCGTTCTGCCAGACCCTGGGACCGGATTTGTTCCCCGACCGCTGGGCTTCGGGCGCTAAGCCCCTTGTGGAGAAGGCCGTGCTCCGCAAGCTGGAACTGATTGGCCACGAGGTTGGGGTGGACGTGGACTACAACCAAGAGCCGTGGATACACGTCAACGCATTGTTCGAGGCCAAGCGCCAGCTCCTGACTCCAAGCTCAAGCCCAGTCCCGCTGGATGAGGACGTGTCTGTGGATGAGGACGCAGATCCTAGGTTTGATGTCCACGCGGCAGTGCAGCGGCACTTTAGACCACTCCACAACTTAGTTCAGCTGGAGAAGGTGGCGGCGGAGGTGAACAAAGGCTTGCTTAACATCTGGGACGCCGCCGGCGGGGCGGAGGCCGTGCTCGATGTGTTGGGACACACTTCTTGGGCGATACAATCGGCTGAGTGACGTGCTGGGCCCAGGGGTGGGGCCGGCCCAATTAGGTGTGGAGGGTGGCTTGGGGACAGATCAATCGGATGACCGGTTCTATTCCGTTCGTTTGGCGACGGAGGACACAGGGTATTTGGCCGAGGTTTGGCAAGACGCCCCTGATCGATGGGTGCTGCTTGCCGTTACTCCGGATGCAGGCCGCGCTCTTCTGGACTTGAGGCGCCCGTTTCCGTCTTTGAAAGACGCGCTTTTGGCAGCCGAGGCTCTCGCGGGGCACGCCATACGGGCTGCGCGGCAAAGCACCAAAGGAAATGACCGGTAGCTTGGCGACTGATCATTTGCGCAGTGCGGTGCCATTCGCCTGCCCTGACCATCCTCCGCCAGTCGTTTTCCATACTTATGACGTTGGACAGGTGTCTCACTCTCCGCCATGCAGAGTCGCCGCCGCTCTAGGGGCTTGATCCCACTGACTGGGTTGCTGGATATGGAAGAACGCCGCCCTTGGGCAATTGTGCTTCTCCTATCGAGGGCCAGCCTCTGGTTGATCAGTCGGTTGAACAGCAGGGCGCAGGCGCCGTATCCACTTCTCGAAAGCAAGCAGAAAATTGCTGAGACGTAGCTCCATTGAACCGTCCAAATTGCCCTGGCGGACATCGAACGAGCGCGGGGCGTCTGCGATGAAGAGCTGGGGCGTCGGCATCGTTAAGGCACCCACGGCCGTCAGGGCGTGCCGCAGCTGTGCTTGTGCCAAGCGGGTGCCCCAAGGCCCTACGGTCGCTCCTGTTATGGCCACAGGCTTTCCCGCGAAGGCTGGACCGGCTGCGCCGCTCCGGGAAAGCCAGTCGATGGTGTTCTTCAGGACGCCTGGCAGAGACTGGTTGTACTCGGGCGTGGCTATGAGTATCGCGTCAGCTGCCGCGATGGCCGCGCGCAAACGAGCAACCCCGCCTAGTCCGCGTTCCCCCGTGGCCTCTAGATCCTCGTCAAACATAGGAATGTCGGCAATGGTGTCGTGCACCTTCAAGATCATCTGAGGCGGTGCCATCTGGGCGGCCGCATTCAAGAGTTGTCGGTTGTAGCTGTCCCGTCTCAGACTGCCAGCAACAGCGAGGACGTGGATTGAAGTAGCGGGGTATGCCATGGGGTGGCTCCTTGGGTATCAAAGCAAAAGAAGGGCCGCAGCCGTGATCAACGCAGCGCCCATCGCTCGGTCGAATCGACGCTGCGATTCAGGTGTGCGCAGAATCCCGGCAAGACGGCGACCTGCTACCGCCCACAAGAGCAGGCATGCGGTGGGAATCACCACAAAGATGGGCGCCAGCCAGGCAAACGTCATTGCCCCACCCATTGGTGGAAACGCGGCAACGAGGGACAGAACCATCACCCAGCTTTTGGGGTTCAAGAACTGGAACACAAACACGCCATAGAACCCAGCTGGCAGGGGAGAGTCTTTGCCTGGGCTCGCCGAGCCACGCATCATTGTGAGTCCTAGCCAAGCTAGGTAGGTGGCGCCCGCAATGGCGACACCCAAACGAAAATGAGGCGTCGTTAGCACGGCAGAACCCGCCGCAATGGTGCCTGCCAGCATCGCGATTCCCCCGCAGACAACGCCACCAATGGCCGGCCAGGGGCGGGAGCCGTCCCCAGCCGCTGCTGCCCGAAGCACCACGATATTATTCGGCCCCGGGCTTAATGCAGCCACGAATACCACGCCCGCAGCACCGGCGAATGAGTTGAAGATCATAGGGTTGCGCCTTCATCTGATACCCCCATTCTTGAGCCAGATACTGGTGCGCGCCTGCACCGACCTGGTCTATTCTTTAGGCCATGGACCGCTTGCCTCTCAATGCCCTTCGCGCGTTCGCTCTGGCATGTGCCCACGGTGGTGTGCGGGCGGCGCTCGCGAACTGGGCGTTTCCCATTCCTCCGTCAGTCGTTACCTCGCCGAGCTCGAGGCTTGGATGGGCATACCACTTGTTGAGCGCGATTCCGGGTCCTGGGCCCCTACGCCCCAAGGCGCGCAACTGGCTAGCGGTCTGCAAACCCAGCTGCTGGAGATGGCCAACGCCGTCGAGGCGGCCCGCGAGGCGAACTCCGTCTGTTCAGTGACAGTGGGCGTCGCGCCGTCCTTTGCCACCCGGTGGCTGCTTCCCCGGCTGCCTTCCCTTGCGCGAGCGCATCCAAGAGTGGAGTTGTCCGTGCTGGTCAATCAGCGCGTGGACAACTCGTTCCAGGACGTGGACTTGGCGATCCGCATGGGTAGAGGCCCTTGGCCTGGATTGCAATGCGAGCCCCTTATGGATGAATTGCTTTATCCGGTTGTGAGCCCGACGATCTGGAGCAATCAGTCGCAATCTGGAGAACGATTTCCTGATTAAGATGAACCTGCTTCATGACCGGGATCCTTCCGCAAGCTGGGAGCAGTGGCGTCGCACATATGGTCCCTCAACCTTGTCACTGGCCAGCGGGCCTCGACTTGCCTCTTCCGATCTTGTGCTTCGCTCAGCCGAGCTGGGTCATGGGGTGGCCCTTGCCCGCAGTCGATTGGCTGAGGCTTCAGTGAAGGAAGGAACCCTCTTCAGGCCCTTTGGCTCGAAGGAAGTGCCTGTCCCCAATGCCTATTGGATTGTCCGTCCCAACCTGTCGGTTGACGCACGGGCACGCCGCCATGCCATTACCACTGTGGTTGCTTGGCTCAAGGAACAGGCCGCGTGAGATGGGGCGCTGCGAGGGGAGCAGCACTGGTTGTGCCTTGACGCCGCTGTCATGAGGCGTTGACGACGCCTTGGCGATCACTGTGGATACTCCGGCCAAAGACCCCCCAGAGACAGCCCCGATGGCCAGCAGCAATCCGGCTCCCGAAGTTGTGCGCATTGAAGTGATGGACTTGGACGCTGGCGAAGTGGCCGTTGTTGCCCAGCTCGACCAACAACCGCCAACCGAGTGGGTGGAGGGCCTTTGCCGTATCGTCGATTCGACGCCGGGCATGGAGGAGGTCGCCGTGCGTTTGGACGGGTATTGGCTTTTCTTCGTGGGCTTTGGGGCAGGCAGCGGCTCCGCCATTCACCACCGTGTGGCGCAACTGATCGCCTCCGCAAGAGACCTTGGTCGCGGCCCGCGGCCAGCTAAGAAGCCGAGAGCGGCCAGCAAAAAGGAAACGCCGACACCCATTGCGGATCAGCGTTACACGGAAGGTGCTGCGATACATGCGTTGCAGGTGTAGGTTTGGTCGCTGCCGCAAAAGGTTCACGACGGAAACGAATCCAACTTCTCGTCGGGTAGGGTTCCTAAGAATTCACGGAGGCCTTGTCCTCGCTCTCTCCGGTTCCGCGGTCACTGAAAACCTGAAGTAGCGCTTCGGCATTGAGGGGGCGGGAGAGGAGATATCCTTGGATCTGATCGCATCCATGCTCCTGCAGAAAGCGGAGTTGAGCCGGTGTCTCTACACCTTCTGCCACAGTGTGGTAGCCGAGCTCGCGAGCTAGGTTAATGATCGCCAGGACCTTGGGCTTGGCCTTGGGATCGGTCTCCAGATTGTCGATCAGGGACTTATCCATCTTAATGGTGTCGATCGGCAGGTCAGACAAGTAGCCGAAATTGCTGTAGCCGCTCCCGAAGTCGTCAATCGCAATTTTGATGCCGGCATCGGCCATTGCTCTGATCTGACGCCCGGCGACCGAGTCGGCGCGTAGCCACTCGCCCTCCGTAATTTCAATTTCAATGCAGTCAAAGGGCAGGCGGCGCGCCTCAAGCATTGAACGAAGTCTTGTCCAAGCGTCTTCAGAGGAAAGGTCAGCGCCGGACAGATTGATGGAGAGGGCTAAATAGTGACGTGCGGCGCGCCACGCGACCAGTTGATCCAGCGCAGCATCGAGCACCCACGGGGTGACAGCCTCCATCAAAGCGGTCCGCTCAAATATCGGGATGAACTCTCCTGGGCTCACAGGCCCCAAGCGGGGGTGCGTCCAGCGAAGCAAGGCCTCCGCCGACACCGGCTGAAGGTCACAGGCGCGGTAGCGCGGTTGATATTGCAAATAAAACTCGTCCTTCCGGAGCCCGCGCTCTGCGTCAGCGGCCAAACGGTATCCCCGACGCATGCGATCGTCGCGCTCCTCGGAATACCAGGCGAAGGGCTGCCGCGCTTCGAAGGATTCATGCAGCCCGATCAATACCTTACGAATCACATCGTCACCGGTGTCCGCGCCCAGAGTCACAGCGCAGATTCCCGCGTAGAAGCGCGGAGACATCGGAACTGCCGCTGCCATCAATGGCCGGGACATGCGCTGGCGAAGCTCGTTCACCAGCGCTTCCAATTCCTTTGGACTGGGTAGGTCGACCAAGAACGCAAAGCGTGTCACACCGACGTGGTAAACGTCCGCCAAACCTTCCAGCGCTAACTTCAGCCGGACGCCTGCTCGACGAATCAAGACCTCCAGCGGCCGCATGCCGAGGGCTTGGCCGGCCTCATTGGCGCGAGGGATATCAAACACGTCCAAAAGAACCGCGAACATTCGCCGGCCGCTGTGCCTCTCCGCCAAGCCGGCATAGTCAATCTGGAACTGGTGTCGATTCGGAATTCCACTGACCGGTTCCAGGCGGCCGGACATGTTTCTCAGCTCAAGTTGCGCAATCACCAACTGGGCCAAAGTGGACAGCTGGGCGCGCTCTGGCTCTGAGAACTCGCGCACCTTTGTGTCCATGATGCACATGGCGCCTATAGCGACACCGTTCTTCGCCACAAGGGGCGCTCCGGCATAAAACAGCAGGTGGGGCGGAGCGACGACCAATGGGTTGTTCTCAAAGCGCGGGTCCTCCCGAAGATCCGGGACGACCATCACCTCGTTGCAGGCGATCGCATGGGCGCAGATGGAGAACCTTATATCCGTCTCACCGACCGGCAAGCCGATTCGGGAAATAAATCGCTGCTTGTCGTCTCCGACAATTGAGACGAACGCCACTGGAGCATTGAAGGCGAAGGCGGCCAGCGAGGTGATGCGATCCAAGGATGGCCCGGACTCCGAGTCCAAAACATGCATCGCTCCCAAAACCGCCATCCGTTCCTGAGCTTCGGTGATAGGCACATTCATAGCAACTGCGCGGCAACCATTCGACGGTAAGTTAGCTCTATATCATTAATTCGAACCACAGCCCATGAAATCCTGATGAGTTGGGCCCAACCCCGCTGGTTCTGATGACTACCGTGTCGCTTCGTCCTGGAGCGCCACGTCCGGCACCGGTTCGGCTGCTCCACACTTTGGGCAACAAACGATGGTTGCGCCCTCTCGACGGTCGAGGCCGTCCGCCCCGGTCAGCACTGCCACCCAGCGACCGTGGCAGGACAGACACTCGATGTCCATGCTTTCAGCCCCAGGCCATACGGGCTGCTCAGCAACTGCACTGGTCGTCAAACGCTTGGCCTCGGTGACATTGGTGATGATGAATCTTTCAGTGACAAGCACGTCGGCATCTCCTCTATCTGTGCATCGTGGCGCTCAGCCCTCAAGCAATGGGCACCCTAGCCATGATCAACCTTTCACGGGCCCGATCAATCCGATGAGGGCTTCTATGTGAACAATTCAGCGTTCCATTCGCCGGCAGCGGACTCCGCTCCGTTGGCCGAAGTCGCTGAGATATCATAGCGGGAATGACCGACAGCCCGCCTATTTACGCCTTGGCCTACGCCAGCCGCTCCTCTTCAAATCTCGACAATTCGGATTTGGAAGAGATCCTCGTCGACGCGTCGGCCCAAAATCGAATGGCGGATGTGACGGGGGTGCTGCTCTACGACGGCACAACTTTTCTCCAATACCTGGAAGGCCCCGAGGAGGGAGTTGCCTCGGTTTTTGACCGCATCAAGCAGTCCAAGCGGCATGCGGATATCCGGGTGCTCACCAGTGGTGAAGTGCCAGAACGCTACTTCTGGAACTGGTCGATGGCTTGCCAGCATGCCGACGCGTCCATGATCCAGAAGATAGAAGCCGCACGCTGGAGCGAGCGCAGTCACCCCTTCTTGGAAGAAGATGCTGAGCACAACCCAGGCCTGCGTCTGCTGGCCGAGTTCTGGTCGGTCCAGGCCCCTCCGACAACGTAAAGGCCCATCCCGCTCGGATGGTGAACGAGTTAGGAAGGTGCGCGGCCTGTCTAGGTGTGCACCTGTCAGGCTACGGAAACCTAACTGATAGCAACGTAGGGTTTGCCCATCGGCTTCATGGTGATGCCGAACACGGAGAATGATCATGGGCAATCAGAATCAGCAGAGTCCGAATCCCGGCCAGAACCAACCGGGTCAGCAGAACCAGCCGGGGCAGCAGGGGCAGCAGGATCGCGATACCCAGCGCCAGGGTCAACAGCAGCAGGACCAGAACGGCAAGCGCGAGCGGTCCGGTCAGCAGGGTGGCAAGGACGAGGAAGAGTAAGCTTCCCAAGCGTTGACGAGCCAAGGGCTCGGCCGTCCAGGCCGAGCCTTTTCTGTATCAGGGAACGCTCAAGTCAGAATTCCGTCTTCCCGGGCCACTCGAACCATCTCCAGCGAGTTGCCCACATTCAGTTGACGCATGATGGCGCGTTTGTGGGATTCCACCGTGCGCGTGGAAAGATGAAGCTTCTGCGCGACATCTTGGGCCCTCATGCCCAAAGCCACGTGCTCCAGGACCTGCAATTGCTTGGCGGTCAGCATCGCCTGCCGTCTCTTGGGGGCTGCAGCTTCCGCTTCCGCCTGCGAGGCAAGAAAGCTGGCTGCTACATACGTGCATCCGTCCATGATGCAATCGATCGCGCGAAACAGCTCTTGGCTGCTACAGCGTCTGTGTAGAAATCCCTTCGCGCCGGCGGCTATCGCGTGGGTCACAGTGTCCGGGCCGGCCTCTGCTGGGAGAAAGATGAAGGCCGGCGCCCCCTCCTGCTGCAGCGTCCCCTCCATCAGAGCTATGCAACTTGCGCCAGGCAAGTAGAGATCGGCTATCACCAAGGTCGGGCGGACTTGGCTGACAAGCTCTTGGAAGCGCGCCGCCGTTGAAGCAATCCAGATGCGTGAGAACCGGCTTTCCAGTAGCTTTGCGGTCCCCTCCGCCACGAGTGTGTGCCCGTCGACCAGCAGAAGACTACCGAACTGCTTACGCTCCGGCGGGTTACAAACCATATCCACTGCAGCGTTCCTCGGTCGGGGGGATCCAAGCTAGCAGACCCGGTGACTACGGGGAAAGGGCATGGGACGGGCATTCGTGCTTGGCAGCTAGACGGGGGCCGGCGGGGTGGGCGCTGTGCTGGGCATCTCGGCTAGCAACCACAACAAGAAGGCGCCCTGTTCGAGAGTAGGGCGAATTTTTTGACCTGATCGGGCCCGCGACTCAAGCTCATCCAAGAACGCCGTGCCAGACGCGAAGTCAGTCACGGAGGGAGTCAAAAGTTCAGCCGCCGTCGCCAGCTCTGCGAGGTCAAGTGAGGCGTCGTCGCAGACGAGGGAGATCAGCGTGGTCTTGCCCAAGGCGGTAAGCCCGTGCTCTGGCGGTTTGGCAATCATTACCCATACAAATCCTGCATCCACGAGCTCAGCCGCCCGCGAAGGGGAGGGGCGAAAACCCTGTGCCACCATGCTCAGGTCCGCCATTAGGCCAAGGCTTTTTTCTTCTAACGCCAACTGCAAGCTCCCGTGTCGTATGGAAAATGTGCCACCTACTGCGGCCGCCATCAAGCGCATCGTTAATTAACGTCTACAAATCTCTTCGTGGGTAGGAGAGGTTCTTTCCCAGCGAGTCGGCGACACTTCTCAGTGCAAGCCAGCATTGGTCGCGCGGGCAGGGCATCTTGGGCTGCGGCTGAAGGACTCTAACCGAGGTAGCGATCTATCGGAACCACCTTTGCTGCCTGAGAGTCCTCCAGCAGTTGCAGCGCTCTTGCCTTCCTTGCTCCGATGCCCGCGATTGCCTCTGGAACGACAACCGTCTCGTATTCCCGGGAGTTGCTGTCAAAGCAAGTTGAGGCAATGCAGGAGTCTGCGGCCATCCCGCACACCACCAATTGATTGCATCCCAGCTTTGCGAGAAGGGCAGCTAAGGGGGTTGCCAGGAACGCGGAGTGCTTGGGCTTCAGAACGAAGTAATCATCAAGAGCAGGGCGAAGCAGAGTTGCAATCTTCGCCGAGACGCCGTCCGCAGCCAAGCATTCTTGAACTAACTCCTTGAAGTCCATCTGCCAGTTTGCAAAGTTATCATTGGCGTAAATCACCGGATCGCCCTCGGCTTTGAAGTGCTGCCGGAGGCGGGCGACGGCCTTTGAAGCATTCAGCGCGCTGCTCGCAATCAAGTCGGCCTCCGGGAAGTCAAATCGACTGAACATGTCAACGATGAGCAGGGCGGGCGTCGTTTTCTTCATGCGTGGCTCCCGGAATTGCTCAATCGCCCGTTTGGCTGTGGGGGGCAGCCATAGGCTTAGACTGAGGTGAATCCTTTTGGCGAAGGAAAATTGTCAGTATCACCAGTGACAGCACTGCCAAGAACTCACTCTGCCAATTCTGGAACGACTCAAACCAGAAGCTGCTGCTCCACAAGTGTTCCCAGCACGTGGGAGGCGGAAGTCCTTTGAAGGCCATCTCGTCGACTTCAGCGCGCCAGCTGCCGGCCAAGTGGAGAGAGAAGCTCATGAAGAAAAGGAGCCCGAAAGCAATAGCTAAGGAATGCCCATAGAGAGCCTTCCACACTCCCCCGCGTCGCACGGGCCATGGCGTGGGCCCGTCTTCAACACGCTCTTCTTCCTCATCGGGAGAGAGGGGCCTGGACTCTGCCGACCCCTTCTGGCGAAGGGTTACGGTCAAAAGGACATACATCCCCATCTGCAAGAACTCACTTTCCCAATTCTCGAAGGTGGCGCTAACGAAGTGACCGCTGTGGAGGTACTCCCATAGCCCCAACAGGGGCCTATGTGCTTCCTTGRGCTCTTCATTGTGTGTCAAGAACCCGGTCCAGATCTGTCCCAACAAGAAGCAGATCAGTAATAGGAACAGGACTATCGATAAGCCGTTTCTTTTCCACATGGCCAGTAGTGCCTAATGTTGTGCGTCTGCCAGACCGTGGGGAGGTTTGGAGCCGATGGAACAGGGGGCTGAACGAAAAGGCGACACCTCAGCGTCGCCTTTTTTCTAATCAACCTGCAAAGCCTGGCGTTCCTCCAGAGCTGCCAACGTCACCGAAGTTCGGCTGGGTGCTTCCCGACGGATCGGGAGCACTCCCCGACCCGGTTTCGCTGCCCTTGACGCCCTGGCCAGGGCTAGGGCGGTCCCCAATTGAGCGCTGAGCGTCGGAGGAGCCCGAGGTGCTGTCGTCCACCGGGGGTTTGGCGGGCACAAATGGTGAAATGGGGTCACTCGCCGGGAACGTTTCTTCCAGTGCTTCTTCATGGTTGCGTTGCGTGCGCGCCTCTCGGGCTCGTTGCTCCGCGGGCGACTCTTTGGCGTTGTTTTCCCCCGGAAGGGGTGGGTCTTTCTGATCTCTTTCCATGACTGACTCCAAAAGGGGGCAGACAAAAAATCGCCATCGCAGCATTGCGACGGCGTCCAGAACTATGCGACTGCTGCAGCATTGCCGCCGGATTGGGCCAACAGGGTGAGCTTCTCGTCGGTGGCCTTCTCTTCTTCAAGTGTCTCTAGAAGAAGCGGAACAGCGGCCTTGTAACCCAACTGCTTGGCCAAGGCTGCGATGGTTCCGTAGCAGGCAATTTCGTAATGTTCGACCTTCTGCGCCCCACCGATCAACGCAGAGTCACGGACTGGTCCCTCTTCGATGCTGTCGATCGCCTCTTTGCCCTCCTCTACCAATCCCTCCATCGCGGCGCATTTGATGYGCTTGAGCCGGATTCCCAGAAGTTCGACAACCCGGTCGATGCGCTCGATCTGGCCTTGGGTCTCCTCCAAATGGGTCTCGAAAGCGGTGGCGAGTTCTGGGTTGGACGCAGCCCGGGCCAAGCGAGGCAGAGCTTTGGTGAGCTGTTTTTCAGCGCTGTAGATGTCAGACAGCTCGTGGATGAAGAGGTCTTCGGCAGTCTTGATCGCCATGTCTGCGTTCCTACGGATGGGTGGGTGTTAGACGCTATGCTTCGTGGTGTTAGTTTTCATCTGGTTATCGTGAAGCTGGGCTACACACCAGCCGGCTCCTCCGTTTCTTCATCGCAGGCCCCGGGCATGCATCGGTCCTTCTTGGCCTTCAAGTGCGCGGCGGTCTTAGCGAGCTGTTCGTAACGCAGGCGGATCTCTTCCAGCCGGYCCTGATCCATTTGTTCAAGGTTGAGCAGTTCGTCATTGGCGTTATGAGTGACGCGAATCAACTCGTCGAGTTTGATGTGAATTGCTGCGGTGTCGGCGTTTTGGGTGTGTTGTATCAGGAACACCATCAGGAAGGTGAYGATCGTCGTGCCCGTATTGATGACCAACTGCCAAGTGTTGTTGAAACGAAACAGCGGGCCGCTTCCTGCCCAGACGATGACAACGCCCAAAGCAGCGACAAAGGCGCTCAGCGAACCAGAAGCCTTGGAAACGCTGCAGGCGATCCGGTTAAAAAAGACGTTTC
>NZ_JBFULC010000071.1:0-18740 GCF_056400525.1 Stenotrophomonas sp. P5_A9 | reverse complement strand
CCCCAGGACCAGCCTGCTTTAGTTAAGTCGTGACTGACAGGCAGCCATCACAACCGGTTCCGTGATAATGACCCTACATCTACGAGCACGGGCACAAGTAGGTTCGGGGGTTCGCCTTAGGCGGCTGTAGAACTAAACGCTAAAGCTGTTTTTAGGCAGCGATTGCGAAGTCGTTCGAACCGTAGTTGTCGTCGTTGGCAACTAAAAGTTTGCTGCTGGATTAACGAGGAAAGCTGCCCCCTCGGCATGCACCAAGTAACTTCACAACCCCCGTCGAAACCAATGCACCCCCGGTTTCTTCAAGAACCGCAACACATCTGGCGACCCAGACGCTACTTGACGGGCTCGATGCTACTCCAATTCAGCTGAACAGTCACGGTGCACGGCCACTCCTGCCTTGCCCGGTGCCCAGCGGAGGGGAATCAGCGCTTGCCTTCCTGCTGGCGACGGCTGTCGGCCTGGTGGCGGGCCTTTTCCTTGCGCACCCGATTGTGCTCGTTGCGCACGGTCATCGCCTGCTTCTTGGCCTGGGGTTCGGCCCGTGCCATCAGCGATTCCACCTGGGCAACCAGCCGACGGTGCTCCAGGCTGTCGTAGCTCTGGTTCTCCGACGCAGCGCGCTTGGCGTTGCGGATCAGGTAGGTCAGCACCTTGAGCAGCGCGGCGGGGTCCATGGCGCGGGCGAGTTCGTCAAAGATGAACTCCAGCGCGGCCACGTCGGCACGCAGGGTGGTCAGTTCGTCGGCCGTCTGCACCGGCTCCGGGGTATGTTCGAGGGTCACGCGCGGATCCTTTCCGTATCAATGCGGGGATTCTGACAGCTGCGCGCCTCGGAGGGGAAACAACCTGCTGCCGGGACGGTTTGCGGGAAGGGCGGGGGCGCTAAAGCGGCTTGCGCAGGTACAGGCGCTCGTGGCCGGGCGGGAAGCCCTGCAGCCGACCGAACACCGCATAGCCCTGCTTGAGGTAGAAGCCCTCGGCCTGCCAGGAGAAGGTATCCAGGGTCACGGCGTGCGCGCCCAGCGCCCGGGCCTGCTGCTCTGCATCGGCCAGCAGCGCCTGGCCAAGACCCCGGCCACGCTGGGTTTGGTCTACCCACAGCGCATGCACCATCAGCCAGCCACCGCAGACATCGGCGGCGATGCCGGCCACGGCCTGGCCGGCGGCATCGTGGATCACGCGGTTGACCGGCTGTTCGTCCAGGGCATCGCCACTGGCGGCCTGGTTGAAGGCGAGCAGGCCGGCGAACACCGCCCGGGTGTCCTCGGCACTGGCCGGCTGGATGCACGGCGCGCGCACCGTGCGCTCCATCACGCGTCGCGGTTGTGGCGGCGCATGGTGCGCGACTTCTCGCGCGCCCAGTCGCGGTCCTTCTCGGCGTCGCGCTTGTCGTGGGTCTGCTTGCCCTTGGCCAGTGCGATCTCGAGCTTGATCTTGTTCTTGCTCCAGTACATCGCCGTCGGCACGATCGTGTAGCCGTCGCGCTGGACCTTGCCGATCAGCTTGTCGATCTCGTTGCGATGCAGGAGCAGCTTGCGCTCGCGACGGTCGTTGGCCACCACGTGGGAGGAGGCCTGGATCAACGGGGTGATCTGCGCGCCGATCAGATAGATCTCGCCATCACGCACGTAGGCGTACGCATCGATGATGTTGCCGCGCCCGGCGCGGATCGACTTGACCTCCCAGCCCTGCAACGCCAGGCCGGCCTCGAAACGGTCTTCGATGTGGTACTCGTGGCGGGCACGCTTGTTGAGCGCGATGGTTTTGTTGGCCGTCGCGTTGTTTGCTTTATCCTTGCCGCTGTTCTTGCTCATGTCCGTATTGTCTCCGATTCGGGCCTCCCCGGTCGATTCATCAGCACACAGTATTGCCGCATGCCAACTATCCGCCGTAGTGCCCTGGTCGAACATTCGGCTGCCCGTATGTTCGATCTGGTCAATGATATCGATGCCTATCCGCGCCGGTTCCGCTGGTGCTCGGCGTCGCAGATCCTGGAATCCGGTCCGGACCGCCTGGTGGCGCGCCTGGACCTTGGGTTGGGCTCGTTCTCGACCTGGTTCATGACCGAAAACACCCTGCAACGTCCCAGCAGCATCGACATGCAGCTGCGCGATGGCCCGTTCAAGCGCCTGCATGGGCGCTGGGACTTCCATGCGCTGGCCGAGGACGCCTGCAAGGTGACCCTGACCCTGGAGTTCGAACCGAACTCGCGACTGCTGGGCCCGGCGCTGGCACTGGGCTTCCAGGGCTTGGCCGACCGCATGGTCAATGATTTCGTCCGCGTCGCCGATGGGCAGGACTGAGCGGTGATCGCAGTGGAAGTGGTGCTGGCCTGGCCGGATCGGGTGGCATCACGCCAGCTGCAGTTGCCCGATACCGCCACGGTGGCCGACGCCATTGCCGCCGCCGCGCTGGAGGGCAGTGAGCAGTGCCCGGCCGTGGCCGTGCATGGGCTGCTGGCCAGGCCCACCCAGACGCTGTGCGATGGGGACCGGGTCGAGCTGCTGCGCCCGTTGCTGGCCGATCCGAAGGACAACCGCCGCCGACGCGCCCGCGCCGGCAGCTGAAGAACGTGGCGGTGGCCTCAGCGGCCGCCGCGCTTCTTCTTGTCCTTGGCCAGGTTGCGGCCGAACTGGCGCACCGTGGTCTTGGCCAGGTCGGCGTCGTTGTTGGCGAAGTACTCGCCCTCCCAACGGGTAACCACATCGTTCTCGAAGTAGACGGTGAAGTTCTTCACTTCGGTCTGGCCGAGGCGGTTCACGCGCTGGCTGGCGGTGTAATCCCAGCGCTGGGCGTGGAACGGGTCCGGGATCGAGGGGGTGCCGAGCAGCGCGGTGACCTGCTGCTTGCTCTGGCCCGCCTGCAGCTGACCGACGGCCTGCTCCCGGATCAGGTTGCCCTGATAGATGGGTTGCTTATAGATGATGCCGCAGCCCGTGGTGGACAGGGCAACGGCGGCGACCAGCAGGAGTTTGCGCATCGGAAAGGGCGTTTGGGGAAATCCAGTCGATGATACACTCACGACGCGTCGCCGCGACCCAATCCGAGGCAGCTGGCGCTAAATCGCCAATGAACGGAGAACTATGGAAACCCACGACCTGCGCAAAGTCGGCCTGAAGGTGACCCATCCGCGGATGCGGATCCTGGCGTTGCTCGAACAGCGCAATGCCCAGAACCACCAGCACCACATGACCGCCGAAGACATCTACCGCCAGCTCCTGGAGCACGGCGACGAGATCGGGCTGGCCACGGTGTATCGCGTGCTGACCCAGTTCGAGGCCGCCGGCCTGGTGCTGAAGCACAACTTCGAAGGCGGGCAGGCCGTCTATGAACTTGATCGCGGCGGCCACCACGACCATATGGTCGACGTGGACACCGGCAAGATCATCGAGTTCGAAAGCCACGAGATCGAAGAACTTCAGCGCAAGATCGCCACCGAACACGGCTACGAGCTGGAAGAGCACTCGCTCGTCCTGTACGTACGCAAGAAGCGTCGGTAATGGCCCGGCGGCCGGTCGTCAGGCCGCCGCCGACCCGCACCGCGCTTCACCGGACCCCGGGCCCTGGCCCGGGGTTTTTGCGTTTCAGCGCGCGGTGGCGGTGACGGGTGCAACGTCCGGGAGCAGAGCGTCCAAGTCCACCGCGTCGGCCATTGCCCGGTTGCCGGCATCGCCCGGGTGCAGGTGATCGCCGGAATCGAAGGCAGGTGCCAGCCGCTCGGGATGGCAGGGATCGCGCAGGGCCGCGTCAAGATCGATCACCGCATCGAACGGGCCGTCGTTGCGTAGCCAGGCGTTGAGCTGGTGGCGCAGGGCGTCCTTGTCCGGCTGGTAGTAGTCGTCCAGCGGGGTGCCGGGGAGGGCACCGGCGAACGGCGGCAGGGTGGCGCCGAGGATGCGTACGCCGCGGGCATGTGCGCGCTCGACCAGGTGCCGGTAGCCGGCCTGCAGCTCGGCCAGCGTCGGCGCCACCTGTCCGCGGGCGAAGGCGGTGCCGGGCCAGGCGATGTCGTTGATGCCGATCAGCGCGATCACGCTGGCCACGCCGGACGGGTCGAGCGCGTCGCGCTGGACGCGGGAGACGGCCGCGTCACCCATGCCATCGCGCAACAGCCGGCCGCCGGAGATGCCGGCATTGACGACGGCCACGCCGCGTGGCGCCAGCCGCGCCGCCAGGTGATCGGTCCAGCGCTGGTCGCGGTCCAGGCTGGCGGTGGCGCCATCGGTGATCGAGTCGCCGATCACCACCACGCTGCGTGCGGTGGCGCCGGCCTGGACCTCGATGCCGGTCAGGAACAGGCGCGCGGTGGTGGTCGAGGTGGGCGCCAGCACCGGCGCGCGGGTCTGGTCGCCGGAGCCGATCAGCGCGGTTTGCCGGCCATCCCAATGGAAGGTGCGCAGGCGCAGCCGATCCGGGATGTACACGCTGACCTGTACGGCCTGCAGGGCGCTGGTGACCAGCCCAAGCGGGTCACTCAGGCGCTCCTGGCCGGGGGCGATGACCACCTCGGCCTGGCCATCGAAGGCGAGGGCCATCGGCACCTGTCCGGGCGCGGCGGCAACGCTCGCGGCGCTGATCCGGACCGGCTGGTCGCCGTAGGCATTGCTCAGGCGCACCCGTAGCTGATTCCCGCCGAGGCTCAGGCGCGCGGTCTGGCGGACGGTCTGTGCGTCCAACTGCGCGGGAATGCCTGTGGGGAACAGAAAATCCGCGCCCCACACGGGCTGCGGGCTGGCCTGCCAGCTGGCCACCCAGCGGGCGGGAGGCGCTGCGGCTACGGTGGTGGTGGCAGTAAGCAGGGCCGTGGCGGCAAGGCGGGTGAGTGCATTCATCGGGCGATCCGTCGGGTGGGGACGGCCATGGTGATCCGCGCCGCATCTGTGAACTAGACTGCGTGCGGACAATCATCTGTGAACTGGATTCATCCCATGGCAGGCACCGATATCAACCGTTCCGGCGAACTGGAAGTGTTCGTCCGGGTCATCGAAACCGGCGGTTTCTCGGCGGCGGCGCGCTCGCTGGAGCTGAGCCCGTCGGCGGTCAGCAAGCTGGTGTCGCGGCTGGAGCAGCGGCTGGGCGCGCGCCTGCTGCAACGCTCGACCCGCCAGTTGCAGCTCACGCCGGAGGGCTGCACCTTCTACGAGCGGGGGCTGCGGGTGCTGGCCGACCTGGACGAGGCCGAGCGCTGCGCCAGTGCCCATGCCGAGCCGCGCGGGCGACTGCGGGTGAATGCCAATGTGCCGTTCGGGCACCACTTCCTGCTGCCGCTGTTGCCGGACTTCCTCGCCCGGCATCCGCAGGTGGGCGTGGATCTGGTGCTGACCGACGAGGTGATCGATCTGCTGGAGCAGCGCACCGACGTGGCCGTGCGCGCCGGGCCGCTGAAGAATTCCCGCCTGGTGGCGCGGCTGCTGGGGGCGACGCCGATGGTGATCGTGGCGGCACCGGCGTATGCCCTCCGCCACGGCCTGCCGGCGACGGCCGATGCACTGCTGGCGCACAACCGGCTCGATATCGGCCACCCGCGCGCGCAGTCCGGATGGCCGCTGATGGTGGACGGGCAGCGGCGGGTGGTAGCCACCCAGGGCAGTGCACGGGCCAGCGACGGCGAGGCGTTGCGGCGGCTGGTGCTGGGCGGGGTGGGGATGGCGCGGCTGGCGGCGTTCCAGGTTCAGGACGACATCGCCGCCGGGCGGCTCCTACCGGTGTTGGAGCACGCCAACCCGGGCGATCTGGAAGAGGTGCACGCGGTGTTCCAAGGGCAGGGCGGTTACCTGCCGCTGCGGGTGCGCGCGTTGCTGGATTTCCTGGTGGAACGGGTGGATCTGTCCCGCCCGTTGGGGTAATGGCCGCGGGGCGCGGCAACGCAAGGCGCCAGCCAGCGTCCGACGAGACCCGCGGTGCGTCGGGTGTATCCGGACCCGGCCGGCGGCCTGCGCATTACGCGAGGTATGTTGGGGGGCGTGCGGAACCGGCCAGCGGCGGGTACCGACCGTGGGTCGGTACCTGCCCTCAAACCTGCAGCAGCTTGCGGGCGGCCGCGCGGGCTTCCTTGCTGACTTCCACCCCGCCCAGCATCCGGGCAAGTTCTTCCTCGCGGGCCTTGGGGTCCAGCTTCTCCACCGCGCTCTGGGTCATGCCGTCCACCGGCGCCTTGCTGACCCGGTAATGCGCGTGGCCTTTGGACGCGACCTGCGGCAAGTGGGTGACGCACAACACCTGGCGCTTCTCGCCGAGGGCGCGCAGCTTGTGCCCGACGATGTCGGCCACCGCGCCGCCGATGCCCGAATCGACTTCGTCGAAGACCATGGTCGGCACCGCGTCCAGGCCCAGCGCGGCCACCTCGATGGCCAGCGAAATACGTGACAGTTCACCGCCGGAGGCGACCTTGCGCAGGGCGCGCGGCGGCTGCCCTGCATTGGCGGCGACCAGGAACTCGACCCGCTCGGCGCCGTTCGGGTCCGGCTTGACCACGGTCTGCGGCTCGAGGTCGATCAGGAACTGCCCGCCGCCCATGCCCAGCTCGCCGATCAGGGTGGTGGTGGTGTCCGACAGCGCCTTGGCGGCCTCGCGGCGGCTCTTGCTCAGCACCTCGGCCACGGTCTGCCACTGGCCGGCGGCGCGATCGATCTCGCCGGCCAGCGCCTGCAGCCGGGTGTCGGCGCCGCGCAGCTGCTCGACCTCTGCTTCCATCGCGTCGCGGTGCTCGCCCAGCGCTTCCATCGGCACCCGGTGCTTGCGCGCCAGGTCGTGCAGGCGACCAAGCCGGCGCTCGATGTCCTCGAACTGTTCCGGGTCGGCGTCCAGGTCGTCGTGGACGCGGTCCAGCAGCGCCAGTGCCTCGTCCAGCTGGATGGCGGCGCTGTCGAGCAGGGCATCGACCTCGCCCAGGCGCGGATCGTGTTCGGCCACCCGCGCCAGCTCGTGGCGGGTCTGCTGCAGCAGCTGCAGCGCGGAGGTGTCTTCATCGCCGTTCAGGCGCGCCACGGCCACGTCGCAGGCGGCGATCAGCGCGCTGGCGTGGGCCTGGCGGCGGTGGCTGCTGCCCAGCTGGGCGATCGAGGCCGGTTCCAGATCCTCGCGCTGCAGCTCGCCCAACTGGTGTTCCAGGTAGCCGATGCGGTCGCTGACATCGCCCTGGCGCGACAGCGATTCGGCCTCGTCCACCAGCGCCTGCCAGCGTGCGGCGGCCTGGCGGACCTGGCCGCGCTCGGTCTCGTTGCGCGCGAACGCGTCCAGCAGGGCCAGCTGCGAGGGCCGCGCGAGCAGCGCCTGCTGTTCGTGCTGGCCATGGATTTCCACCAGCGTGGACGCCAGCTCGGTCAGCTGGGTGAGGGTGACCGGGCGCCCGTTGATCCAGGCGCGCGAGCCGCCGTCGGCACGGATGATCCGGCGCAGCTGGCACTGGTCCTCGTCGTCCAGTTCATTCTCGCGCAGCCAGCGCCGCGCCGGGGCGTCTTCGCCGGGGGCGAATTCGGCCGACAGTTCCGCGCGGGCGGCGCCGTGGCGGACCACGCCGCTGTCGGCGCGCAGGCCGGACAGGAAGCCCAGCGCGTCGACCATCAGCGACTTGCCCGCGCCGGTCTCGCCGGAAACCACGGTCATGCCCGGCCCGAATTCGAGTTCGGTAGCGCGGACGACGGCAAAATCCTTGATCGATAGATGTTTGAGCATGGTTGTCTGTTCTCGAGCCGCGCAACGCTAGCATGGGTGAGGGGCGGCTCCAATGCGCGGATATCAATCGTGATGTACCGATGGCTTGCCAACGGGCCCCATCGCCATTATCTAGTGTTGCGTCTCACAGGCTGATTCCATGCACCCCTCCGCCACCCATCTCGCTCCCCGCGCCCGCCATCTGCTGCGGACGCTGATCGCGCGCCATATCCAGGACGGCGAGCCGGTGGGGTCGCAGACGCTGGCGCGACTGGCCGGGCTGGATGTCAGCCCGGCGACCATCCGCAACATCCTCGGCGACCTGGAAGACCTGGGCCTGCTCAGTTCGCCGCATACCTCGGCCGGCCGGGTGCCCACCGCGCACGGCTACCGGGTGTTCGTGGACAGCCTGGTCAAGATGCAGCCGCCGGGCGAGGGCGAACTGAGCCGGCTGCGCAGCGAGCTGGCCACCGGCACCGGCACCCAGGCGCTGCTCGGCAGTGCGTCGGAGCTGCTGTCGGCGATGAGCCACTTTGTCGGGGTGGTCAGCGCCCCGCGCCGCGAGCAGTTCGCCTTCCGCCACATCGATTTCGTGGCACTCGATGCCGGCCGCGTGCTGGCGATCCTGGTATTTGCCGACAACGAAGTGCAGAACCGGGTGATCGAGCCGCGCCGTGCCTTCGGTCCAGGCGAGCTGGAGCAGGTCGCCAACTACCTCAATGCCAACTGCGCGGGCCGGCCGCTGGCCGAGATCCGTGCGCGGCTGCTGCTGGAGCTGCGCGATGCGCAGTCGGAAATGGAGCAGCTGCTGGCGCACAGCATCGAACTGGCCGAGCAGGCGATGGTGCCGCCGGCCGATGACATGGTGCTGGCCGGGGCGACCCGCTTGATGGGGGTGCAGGACCTGTCCGACCTGGAGCGTCTGCGCGAGCTGTTCGATGTGTTTGCCAGCAAGCGCGAGATCCTGCAGCTGCTCGAGCGCACCATCCAGGCCCCGGGCGTGCGCATCTTCATCGGCGAAGAGACCGGGGTGATGCCGCTGGAGGGGGTCTCGCTGGTCACCGCGCCGTACTCGGCCGGCGGCCAGGTACTGGGCGTGCTCGGGGTGATCGGCCCGAAGCGGATGGCGTATGACCGCATGATTCCGCTGGTGGAGGCTACCGCGCAGGTGCTGGGCGCCGCGCTGGGCGACCCGGCGGGCGGCGGATTGTCCCGCGATCGCGCATAAACCTGGCATTGGACTCTTGAATCCGCACCCCGCGCCCACATAGGGGTGGGTGGAGGCGGAGAGTCACCGCCAAGGATCCGGAAATGAACCAAGATCAGCCCGATATCGCATCCCAGAATCCCGCCGGTGAGCCGGCTGCCGAGCCGTCCCTGCAGCAGCAGCTGGACAGCCTGCACAACGAGGTCGCCCTGCTGCGTGCCGAGTCGCTGCGCGAACGCGCCGACCTGGACAACCAGCGCAAGCGCGTGGCCCGCGACGTGGAACAGGCGCGCCGCTTCGCCAATGAAAAGCTGCTGGGCGAGCTGCTGCCGGTCTTCGACAGCCTCGACGCCGGCCTGAGTGCCGCCGGTGCCGAGCCCAGCCCGCTGCGCGAAGGCCTGGAGCTGACCTACAAGCAGCTGCTCAAGGTTGCCGCCGACAACGGCCTGACCCTGCTCGACCCGACCGGCCAGGCCTTCAACCCGGACCACCACCAGGCGATCAGCCAGGTCGACGCGCCCGGCGCGGCGCCCGGCAGCGTGGTGCAGGTGTTCCAGAAGGGTTACCTGCTCAACGATCGCCTGCTGCGCCCGGCGCTGGTCGTGGTCGCCCGCGATTGACCCGGCTTGCGCGACGCTGAATGCGTTGCGCTTCCACCGGACACAGTGTTTGGTGGGTGGCTTGAATGTAGTCCAGCCGTCCCCCACATCCCATTCATAACCCGGCAGCAGCCGGATGTTCCCAGAACTTTCAGGAGTCTCCCTCATGGGCAAGATCATTGGTATCGACCTCGGCACCACCAACTCGTGTGTGGCGATCATGGACGGCGGCAAGGCCCGCGTCATCGAAAATGCCGAAGGCGACCGCACCACGCCTTCCATCGTCGCCTACACCAAGGACGGCGAAGTACTGGTGGGTGCCTCGGCCAAGCGCCAGGCCGTCACCAACCCGAAGAACACCTTCTACGCCGTCAAGCGCCTGATCGGCCGCAAGTTCACCGACGCTGAAGTCCAGAAGGACATCGCGCACGTGCCCTACGGCATCCTGGCCCACGACAACGGCGACGCCTGGGTGCAGACCAGCGACGCCAAGAAGATGGCGCCGCAGGAAATCTCCGCCCGCGTGCTGGAGAAGATGAAGAAGACCGCCGAAGCCTTCCTGGGTGAGACCGTCACCGAGGCGGTGATCACCGTGCCGGCCTACTTCAACGACAGCCAGCGCCAGGCCACCAAGGACGCCGGCCGCATCGCCGGCCTGGACGTCAAGCGCATCATCAACGAGCCGACCGCGGCCGCGCTGGCCTATGGCCTGGACAAGGGCGACAACAAGGATCGCAAGATCGTGGTGTACGACCTGGGCGGCGGCACCTTCGACGTGTCGGTGATCGAGATCGCCAACGTCGACGGTGAGAAGCAGTTCGAAGTGCTGGCCACCAACGGCGACACCTTCCTGGGCGGCGAAGACTTCGACAACCGCGTCATCGAGTACCTCGTCGACGAGTTCAACAAGGACCAGGGCATCGACCTGCGCAAGGACCCGTTGGCCCTGCAGCGCCTGAAGGATGCGGCCGAGCGCGCCAAGATCGAGCTGTCCAGCGCCCAGCAGACCGAAGTGAACCTGCCGTACGTCACCGCCGACGCCTCCGGTCCGAAGCACCTGAACATCAAGCTGACCCGCGCCAAGCTGGAAGCGCTGGTGGAAGAGCTGATCAAGAAGTCGATCGAGCCGTGCCGCGTGGCGTTGAACGACGCCGGCCTGCGCTCGAGCGACATCAGCGAAGTGATCCTGGTCGGTGGCCAGACACGCATGCCGAAGGTGCAGCAGGCGGTGACCGAGTTCTTCGGCAAGGAACCGCGCAAGGACGTCAACCCGGACGAAGCCGTGGCACTGGGTGCGGCGATCCAGGGCGGCGTGCTGGGCGGCGACGTCAAGGACGTGCTGCTGCTGGACGTGACCCCGCTGTCGCTGGGTATCGAAACCATGGGCGGCGTGTTCACCAAGATCATCGAGAAGAACACCACCATCCCGACCAAGGCCTCGCAGGTGTTCTCCACCGCCGAGGACAACCAGTCGGCCGTGACCGTGCACGTGCTGCAGGGTGAGCGCGAGCAGGCCCGCTTCAACAAGTCGCTGGCCAAGTTCGACCTGTCCGGCATCGAGCCGTCCCCGCGTGGCATGCCGCAGGTGGAAGTGTCCTTCGACATCGACGCCAACGGCATCCTGCACGTGTCGGCCAAGGACAAGAAGACCAACAAGGAACAGAAGGTCGAAATCAAGGCCGGTTCGGGTCTGTCCGAGGACGAGATCGCGCGCATGGTCGCCGATGCCGAAGCCAACCGCGAAGAAGACAAGAAGTTCCATGAGCTGGTCCAGGCCCGCAACCAGGCCGACGCGCTGATCCATGGTACCCGTACCGCGATCACCGAGCACGGCAGCAAGGTCGGTGGCGATGTGATCGGCAAGGTCGAGTCGGCCCTGGCCGACCTGGAAACGGCGATGAAGGGCGACGACAAGGCGCAGATCGAAGCCAAGTCGAAGGTTCTTGAAGAAGCCGGCCAGGCATTGTTCGCCGCCTCGGCCGCGGCCGAGCAGGGCGGTGCGGCGCCGGGCGCGGATGCCGGTGCCAACGCCGGCGCGCACGACGATGTGGTCGACGCCGAGTTCACCGAAGTGAAGGACGACAAGAAGTCCTGATCCGGACAGGATGCGGGACGTTGCGCAGGCAACGTCCCGTGCTTGTTTCCCCTTAGGTCCTGGCAGCCGCCTGCGGTTTGTCGGGGCGCCCCGGCGAAAGAGCGGACCTGGTTCCGCTCTTCCGCTTTGACGAATCCCGACCACCGGAACCCGATTCAACCCTATGAGCAAGCGTGACTATTACGAAGTGCTGGGCGTTTCCCGCACCGCGACCGAAGAAGAACTGAAGAAGTCCTATCGCCGTTGCGCGATGAAGTTCCACCCGGACCGCAACCCGGGCGACAGCGCGGCCGAAGCCTCCTTCAAGGAGTGCAAGGAAGCCTACGAAACCCTGTCCGACAGCAACAAGCGCCGCATGTACGACGCCCACGGCCATGCTGCATTCGAGCACGGCATGGGCGGCGGTGGCGGTGGTCCCGGCGGCCCGGACATGGGCGATATCTTCGGTGACATCTTCGGCAACATCTTCGGCGGTGCCGGTGGTGGTGGCCAGCGCCAGGCCCGTCGCGGCGCCGATGTCGGCTATGTGATGGAGCTGGACCTGGAAGAAGCGGTGATGGGCGTGGAACGCCGCATCGAGATCCCGACGTTGGCCGAATGCGACGACTGCAACGGCAGTGGCTCCGAAGACGGCAAGGTCGATACCTGCAGCGTGTGCCATGGCCACGGCCAGGTGCGCATCCAGCGCGGCATCTTTGCGATGCAGCAGGCGTGCCACAACTGCAACGGGCGCGGCAAGATCATCCAGACCCCGTGCAAGACCTGCCACGGCAATGGCCGTGTGGAGGAAGACAAGGTGTTGTCGGTGAAGGTGCCCGCGGGCGTCGACAGCGGCGACCGCATCCGCTTGTCCGGCGAAGGCGAGGCTGGTCCGGCCGGTACGCCGCCGGGCGATCTGTACGTGGAAGTGCGGGTGCGCGAGCACGCGATCTTCCAGCGCGACGGCGACGATCTGCATTGCGAAGTGCCGATCCGCATCTCGCAGGCTGCGTTGGGCGACACCGTGCGCGTGGCCACCCTGGGCGGGTACGCGGAAATCCGCATCCCGGCCGAAACCCAGACCGGCAAGCTGTTCCGCCTGCGCGGCAAGGGCGTGCGCTCGGTGCGCAGTCGCAGCGAAGGCGATCTGTACTGCCGCGTGGTGGTGGAAACCCCGGTCAACCTGACCCCTGAGCAGCGCAAGCTGCTGGAGCAGTTCGAAACCACCTTCACCGGCGAAGAAGCGCGCAAGCACTCGCCGAAGTCGGCGACGTTCATCGACGGCGTGAAGGGTTTCTGGGATCGGATGACCTCGTAAGCGACCGGCGATTCAACGGATGTGACGAAGGCCCGCTGGTGACAGCGGGCCTTTTTTGTCCGTCGCCGGGTAGAGCCACCCCGTGGGTGGCTGCTCTTCGTTTCGGCACCGCGCGCAGCCACCCATGGGGTGGCTCTACCTGGGTGGACAAGCAGCCACTCAGGGGGTGGCTATACACTGGGCGGACACGCAGCCGCCCGTGGGGTGGCTCTACCCCCGGGTGGAGAAGCAGCCATCCATGGTGCGGCTTTCCCGGAGTCTCCGCCGGTCGGGGCGGCAGGCGTAAAATGTCGGGATGAACGAATCCCTCGAAAGCCATCTGGTCCATGGACGCCGCCAGCGCCCGGACGGTCCGTCGCCGGTCGACGTCATCTCGGTGCAGTCGCAGCTGGTGTATGGCTACGCCGGCAACAGCGCTGCCGTGCCGCCGTTGCGCGCGCTGGGCGTGCGTGTCGCCGAAATTCCGACCACGCTGCTGAGCAATGCGCCGTTCTACGCGACCACGCGGGGCCGCGTGCTGCCCTCGGACTGGTTCGCCGACCTGCTGCTGGGCGCCGGTGAGCGCGGGTTGCCGCAGCGGGCGCGGATGCTGATCTCCGGCTATTTCGGCAGCGTCGGCAACGGCGCGGCCTTTGCCGACTGGCTCGACGCGGTGCTGCCGTCTTCACCGCAGCTGCGTTACTGCCTGGACCCGGTGATCGGCGATACCCACACCGGGCCTTACGTCGAGCCGGGCCTGGAAAAGGTCTTCGCCGAACGCCTGCTGCCGCATGCCTGGCTGGTGACCCCCAACGCCTTCGAACTCGGTCGCCTGACCGGCATGCCGAGCCTGGCCCAGGACGAGGCCATCGCCGCTGCGCAGACGCTGCTTGCGCGCGGGCCGGAATGGGTACTCGCCCACAGCGTCGGCGGTGACCCGGGCCAACTGGTCACGCTGGCGGTCAGCCGTGAGGCGATCTGGCGCTGGTCCTCGCCGCACCTGCCGGTGGACGTGGCCGGTACGGGCGATGTGCTGATGTCGCTGCTGGTAGCGTTCCTGCTGCGCGGTGAAGCGTTCGAGCAGGCGATCTCGCGCGCCATCGCCGGCGTGCACGTGGCCCTGGAGACCACCCTGGCCAATGGCCATGAAGAGTTCGACGTGCTGGCCGCCGCGCCGGCCGCGCTGGCCCTGCCGCAGCGCTTCGTGCCCGAGCGCTTGGCGTGAGGGCAGCACCGGTTGTCGGCATCGTCGGCAGCGCCGGCGCGTACGGGCGTTGGCTCCGTGGGTTCCTCGAGCGGCGCATGGGCCTGGAGGTGATCGGCCATGATCCGGCCGATCCGCACTCGGACGATCCGGAGGTGCTGCTGCAGCGGGCCGATGTACTGGTTTTCTCCGCGCCCATCCGCCACACGCCCGCGCTGATCGCCGACTACGTGGCGCGTTCGGCCGGGCGCGAGTCCGGGCGCCTGTGGCTGGATGTGACCTCGGTAAAGAGCGATCCGGTCGCGGCGATGCTGGCCTCGCAGGCCGAGGTGGTGGGGCTGCATCCGATGACCGCACCGCCCAAGGCACCGACGCTGAAGGGGCGGGTGATGGTGGTCTGCGAAGCGCGGTTGTCGCGCTGGCAGCCCTGGGTGCAACAGTTGTGCGACGCGCTGGAAGCCGAGTGCGTGCGCGCCACGCCCGCGCACCACGACCAGGTAATGGCGCTGGTGCAGGCGATGGTGCACGCCACCCACCTGGCCCAGGCCGGAGTGCTGCGCGAGTACGCGCCCCTGCTGGGAGCGTTGCCGGCGCTGATGCCGTACCGCTCGGCGTCGTTCGAACTGGACACCGCGATCATCGCGCGCATCCTGTCGTTGAACCCGGCCATCTACGAAGACATCCAGTTCGGCAACCCGCACGTGGGCCCGATGCTGGACCGCCTGCTGGGCCAGCTGCAGCAACTGCGCGACCAGGTGGGGCAGGGCGATGACGCTGCACGCGCGGCCTTCCGCCAGCACCTGCTGCTGGACAACCGTGACAGCCAGGGCGAGGCCGTATTGGCCGAAGGCAACTACACCTTCGAACGCGTCGGCTACCTGCTTGCCGACCTGACCGAACGCAATGCGATCAGCGTGCACCTGCCCGAGGACCGCCCCGGCTCGCTCCGCGAACTGCTGCATGTGTTCGAACGGCATGCGGTGAGCCTGGCGTCGATCCATTCCTCGCGTACGCCGGGCGGTGAAGTGCATTTCCGTGTCGGCTTCGTGGCCGGCAGCGATGCAGCGGCGCTGCAACGCGCGGCGCAGGAAATCGATGCGTCCGGGATCGGCCGGGTGTTGTCGCGCTGACGTGCTGCGACGCCGCATTCATCCACAGGGGGTGTGGATGAGTTGCGCACAAACATGTGGATAACCGCGCGCATCCCTTGCGGTCACAGGCTGTCAAGAAGACTGGCCAGAAAATGACCAGCCTTTCGGAAACTATTTTTCTTGACAGCGAGCGCAGTACGTCCGGCACTCAGGTGGTGAGGATCAACTCGCCGCCGCGGGTGCGGAACTGACGGCCATCACGGACCAGATGGCGGCCGTCGGCCAGCTCATAGCGTGCGCTGTTTTCGGCCGGCGCGGTGTTGCCGGGCTGCTCATCCTTGAACTCGACGATGACGTAGCTCTCGCCGGCGGCGTCGGTGGCGGGGAACTGTCGAAACGACATGAAGCACCTCCTGCGGTGGCACGGATCGATGACCAGCGCACCATGCAACGTGCCGCGTTAGCGGTGCGTCATCAGTCGATGAACTGCAGCCTGGCCAGTTCGGCGTACATCCCACCTTCGGCCAGCAGCTCGGCGTGGGTGCCTTGGGCGACGATGCGGCCGTGGTCCATCACCACGATGCGGTCGGCCTTGAGCACGGTCGCCAGGCGATGCGCGATCACCAGCGTGGTGCGCCCGGCCATCAGCCGTTCCAGCGCCTGCTGTACCGCGCGCTCGCTCTGCGCATCCAGCGCGCTGGTGGCTTCGTCGAGCAGCAGGATGGGCGCGTCCTTGAGCAGTGCACGGGCGATCGCGATGCGCTGCTGCTGGCCACCGGACAGGCGTGCGCCACGCTCACCCAGTTCGCTCAGGTAGCCATCGGGCAGTGCCTGCAGGAACTCATCGGCTTCGGCGGCTTCGGCGGCGCGCTGCACCTCCTCATCGGTGGCCTCCAGGCGCCCGTAGCGGATGTTCTCCAGCGCGGTGCTGGCAAACAGCGTGGGCTGTTGCGGCACCAGCGCCAGCTGCGCGCGCAACTGCGCCGGATCGACCCGGCGCACGTCCACGCCATCGACCCGGATGCTGCCCGAGGCGGGATCGTGGAAGCGCAACAGCATCGACAGCACCGTGCTCTTGCCCGCACCGGACGGACCGACCAGGGCCACGGTCTCGCCGGGGCGCACATGCAGGTTGAAATGCTCCAGCGCGGCGGTGTCCGGGCGCTGCGGGTAGTGGAAGACCACGTCGTCGAAGCGGATCTCGCCGCGCAACGGCGTGGGCAGGGGCAGCGGATCGGCCGGGGTGGCGATTTCGATGTCTTCCTGCAGCAGCTCGGCGATCCGGCCCATGCCGCCGGAGGCGCGCTGCAATTCGTTCCAGACTTCGGCCAGGGCACCGACCGAGCCGCCGCCGATCAGTGCGTAGAGCACGAACTGGCCGAGCGTACCGGCGGTCATGTTGCCGTCGATGACATCGTGCGCGCCCAGCCACAGCACGCCGACGATCGCACCGAACACCAGCACGATCGCGGTGGCCGTGACGATCGACTGCGCCCCGATGCGGCGTCGTGCGGCACGGATCGATTCGGCCAGTGCCGCATTGAAGCGGCCCCGTTCGTACGGCTCGCGCGCATGCGCCTGCACGGTACGCACCGCGCCGAGGGTTTCGGCAGCAAGACTGTTCGCGTCGGCGACGCGGTCCTGGCTGGCGCGCGAGATGTTGCGCAGCCGGCGTGCGCCGATGATGATCGGCAGCACCGCCAGCGGGATGCCGACCAGCGACCACGCGGCCAGGTGCGGACTGGTAACGAACAGCATCACCAGGCTGCCCACCACCGTGACGCTGCTGCGCAGGGCAACGGACATGGTGGAGCCGATCACGCTGCGCAGCAGTTCGCTGTCGGCGGTGAGTCGGGACACCAGTTCGCCGCTGCGGCTGCGGTCGTGGAAACCGGCGCCAAGCGAAATCAGGTGTGCGTACAGGCGGCTGCGCAGATCGGCGACGACCTTTTCACCGAGCAACGACACGAAGAAGAAACGCGCGGCGGTGGCCAGCGCCAGCAGCACCGCGACCAGGAACAGCAGGGCGAAGGCGCGGTTGATCTGGCCGCTGTCGTTGAAGCCGTGATCGATCATCAGCTTCACCGCCGGCGGCAGGCTCAGCGTGGCCACCGAGGACAGCGCCAGCGCCACCAGCCAGGCCACGAACAGCCCGGTGTGGCGACGCACGAACGGCCACAGCGTGCCCAGGCTGCCGAGCTGACGCACGGCCGGGGCCTGCGCGGGGGAGGTGTCAGTCATTCAGATGGCCTGGTTCGGGGCATGTTTCGATGCGGATACGATCACGGGTGGCGTCGCGCAGGCGGATTTTCAACGGGTCGGCCTGATCGGCCGGCAAACGAACCTGCAGCTCGACCCCCGACGGGGTGAAGGTTTCGGCCAGTTTTTCGGCGCTGTGACCGGCCAATGCGGCATGCAGGGCGCCCAGGTCTTCGAAGCCGGCGTGGATGCGCAGCGCGGCCAGCGCGATCAACGGCTGCCGTGGGGCGGTGCGCAGGCACTCGGCAGCCGTGCCGCCGTAGGCGCGGACCAGACCGCCGGCGCCCAGCTTGATGCCGCCATACCAGCGGATCACCACCACCATCACCCGGTCGAAGCCCTGGCCGTCGATCGCCGCCAGGATCGGGCGCCCGGCAGTACCGGCCGGCTCGCCATCGTCGCTGGAGCGGTATTCCCCGCCATGCCGGTAGGCCCAGCAGTTGTGGGTGGCGTCGGGCACGGCCACCTGCTGCAGGAAGGCCAGGGCCGCCGCCGCGTCATCGATGGGCGCCGCATGGGCGATGAAGCGGCTGTGCTTGATCTCCAGGCTGTGGCTGACGGGGGTGGCGAGCGTGTCGGACATTCCCACCATTGTAGTGGGCTGGCTGCGACCGGGCGCGTCAGTTGTCCAGCAGCTGGCGTACGTCACGCGGGACGCGGGTTTCCGGATAGTGCTGCAGATAGCGTTCCAGGCTGGCGCGCGCGGTATCCACGTCGCCGTTGTCGCGGCGCTCGCGGATGCGCTGGAGCCATTGCTTGCGGGGCAGCGTGGCATCGGCATCGACCGCGGCGTTGACGGCGCTGTCGGACAGCGTGCCGCTTATCGCCGCTGGCGCGGCGCGGCGCATCACCCCGGGCGCACCGGCGGCGTTGCGCGCCGGTTCGGCCGCCATCGGCGCGGACTGGATATCGGTGGCCTGCTGACGTGCGCGGCTGCCGGTGGTGGTGATCTTCTCCATCGCAGGCGCAGGCGCAGCAACGGCGTCCAGCGCGTAGGCCTGGGACGGCGACGGCGACGGGGCCGCCACCGGTGCTGCCGGCGCCGGCGGAGGCGGCGGCATCGGTGCGGCCACGATCGGGGCGGGCACGGGCCGGGTGACCAATGGCTCGCGCGTGTCGGCGCGTGGCGGTGCCGGCGGCGGCGCGGACGGTTTTGCGACCGGTGCCGTGGCAACCTCGGCCACGTCGGCAGCGGCCATCGGCGCTTCATCGTGGCGTGCCTCGGATGCCTCCGGTGCCGCTGCGGGTGCGGGCAGCGCCGCGACCGCGGCCGACGGGGCCGCGCTGGGCGAGGGCTGCGGTGCGTCGGGCTTGAGCTGCCAGGCGATGCCCACGGCGAACACCACCGAGGCGGCC
>NZ_JBFULC010000070.1:0-19343 GCF_056400525.1 Stenotrophomonas sp. P5_A9 | reverse complement strand
CGTCGGGGACAAGCGCCTGGTGGCTTATCTGGTGGCCGAGGCGGGCGTGACGTTGCCCACGGATGTCTTGCGGGAAGCGCTGTCGCGAACCCTGGCCGAATACATGGTGCCCAGCGCATTTGTGGTGCTGGCGGCATTGCCGCTGATGGCAAACGGCAAGTTGGACCGGCATGCGTTGCCTGCCCCGGGGCTGGAGGCGTTGACCGGGCGGGCTTACGTGGCGCCGGAAGGGGAGGTGGAACAGGCGCTGGCCGCGATCTGGGTCGAGCTGCTGGGCGTGGAGCGGGTGGGACGGCACGACCACTTCTTCGAGCTGGGGGGGCACTCGCTGACGGCCATTCAACTTGTGACGCGCATACGTCAGCAGTTTGCCATTGAGCCCGCGCTTTCAGAGGTGTTCAAGCATCCGCGGTTGGCCGCGCTTGGCGACCAGATAGTGGCCAGGATACTGGCCGGGTACTCAGCCGAAGACCTGGTTGCACTGGAACAGGAAGTCGCGGCGATGGAGGGAGAAGCGCCATGATGGATCGTTCGTGGTTCCTCAAGCGTGGCTCTGCAGTGAACAGTGTCCGCCTGTACTGTTTCTCCTACGCTGGTGGCAACGCCGCCAGCTATCTGGGATGGCAGGAACAACTACCTGCGCCCTTGGAGATCTGCGCCGTACAGTTGCCAGGGCGCAGCGCGCGCTACGCCGAACCTCCATATCATGACCTGCCAACACTGATGGATACGCTGGTGCCGTTGCTGGCGCAGAGTGTTGACCGGCCGTTCGCATTCTTCGGCCACAGCCTGGGAGCGCTGGTTGCGTTTGAGGCGGCCCGCGGACTGGCGCTTAGAGGAGCATCGTTGCCCTGTCACCTGATCGTATCGGGATGCCACGCACCTCGCTTTCGCGACGAGCCCAAGGGGAGGCATCTGCTTGATGACAGTGCCTTGATCGACGTGCTGCGCGACTACAACGGTACGCCTACGGAAATTCTTGCCGACCCCGACCTGATGACGATGCTGCTACCTGTAATACGTGCCGACTTTGCCCTCGCCGAAACCTACCGTTATCAGCCTTCGCCGCCACTCGCTGTGCCGATCACGGCCTTCGCCGGCACGGATGAGGATCGTGCCAGCATCGATCAGATCACTGGTTGGAGTCTGGAAACCAGCGCTGGATTCGATCATCACCTCTTCGCGGGCGATCACTTCTTCATCCACGGCCAGCGGGATCAGGTCCTGCAACGTATTGCCTGCACGCTAGGTGCCAACGCCATCGCGTGAAGTATCGCGCCGATATGGTGCTGCGTGCGCGCCGGGGCTGGGGCCGGGACGTGATCTACCAACAAAAGCCGGTCAGCACGATATCGCCAGGTAGGTGGCGATAGCCTATATGCAGCAACTGACCAGCAACGAACGACTCGCATAAGGTCTCCTGCAGGATGATCGAGACCACGCGGCGTTGTCGGTCAACGTATTTCACCCTTGCACTGGAAAAGTCGAAATAGCGACCGACAGCGGCATGCGCGCCTTTGAACAGGGATTCCTTGGCCGAGAAGGCCGTTGTCAACAGTACATCGAAGCCCTCGTTGGCATGCCGCGATAGAAGGTAGGCGTACTCTTGCTCATCGACGACCGTTGCGAGCAGCGCCTGGGGCTCCTTGCCGACGGTGTGAACCGATTCGATGTCCACGCCCAGCCCGCCGTACACGTCTGCGGAAGAAACCACTGCGGCGGCAAGGCCCTCGATGTGCGAGATGCTGCCGATCACGCCTTCTGGCCACACAGGCTGCCGCTGATCGCCAATGGTAATCCCCGCCACCTGCAGGCCCTGCAACTGGAGGGCGGCCCGCGCCACCAAGCGTCCAAAGAAGAACTCCGCCTGCCGGCGGTGCACGCTACGGGCGATCTGCGGCGGCTGTTCAATTCCAGTCGCGGCAAACAGCCCATTGTCGAAGCGGTCGACATCGAATCGCAGCAGGCATACCGATGGGGAGCAGCGAGCGTCAAACAGATCGGCTTCGCACCACGCGTCAAGAATGGCCGGCCTGGCGGCAGGAGCCATGTCGGAGATCAGCTCCAGCAGGAGAGTCGGCGACCGCTGTAGCGGGCCAGGTCCGTGGCCAAGGTCAGACATCATGGAGTTCAAGGCGCCTCCCGTACCCCTTGGTGCGTACCGACATGATCCATCTGTGCAGTGAGTGGATTACATATGGAATGCACCAGTCCCTCTTCCAGCGTGATGATCTGGTCGGCAACATCGAAGTAGCGGTCATCATGGCTGATGGCAACAACGGCCTTGTTGCGCTGCTTCAGCGCCGGCAGGATTTCCTGATAGAAAACTGCCTTGAACACCGGGTCCTGGTCGGCGGCCCATTCGTCGAACAGGTACAGATCCTTGTCATCGAGGACGGCAATGAGCAGTGCGAGCCGTCGGCGCTGGCCGTCGGACAAGGCCAGTGTGGAGAATCGCCCATTACTGAACGCGATCTTGTGGTCCAGCTTCAATTCGCGCAACAATTCCTGTACACGCGGGCCTGCTGACGCATCGTCCAATCCCAAGACACGGTCGAATAGATAGTAGTCGGAGTATATCGACGCAATTCCCTGCCGAAGAGACCCGAGTGTGGCATCGCCAACCTGCTGATCGCCGAACAGGATGCGACCGCTGCTGGCCTGGTAATGAAGCGTAATCAGCTTGCTCAACGTGGATTTTCCGGAACCGTTGCCGCCAACGATGAAGGTAATCTCGCCGCGGCGGATGGTCAGATCCAGCGGGCCCACCTGAAAGCCGGTGCCATCCTTGCGCTCATGACGATAGCAGACCTTTTCAAACCTCACCTCACTCCAGGGGCGGACGTCCTCCTGGTGGTTGGCGATGGCCTCGGCGGGAATCTCATTGAACAGGATGGCGAACCGCTGCAGTGATACGTGCGAGATGCTCAGCTGCGGTATGGAATTGAGGATCACCGCGATCGGGCCGGTAATGTAGAGCAGGGCCATCACCACCCCGACCAGGTCCTCTGTGCTTATGGTGCGGTAGTTGACCAGGATGAAGATGATGGAGCCGATGACGAAGAAGCTGAGCAGGTCACCATAGTTGCTTGCGGCACGGACGATTGTGTGGCCGGCCTTCTCGTTGACCCTGACCTCGTCTTCATGTCTCATGATGACGTCGTCGAAGAACGCGATGCGCTTGGCGTCGTTGAGTTTGAGCTCTTTGATCCCATGAATCAGTCCATGAATCGATTCTTGTAGGCCATCGAACCCAGCGCGTGCGCGGATGAAGAAGCGGCGTCCGATCAACATCGGCACCTGGTAGCTAATGATTCCAAACACGATGCATCCGATCACGTACATGAATACATGCGTGTTCAGTATCAGCAGGAAGCCGAGCATGCCAATCAGCATGACAATGTCGATCAACAGGTCAGGCATCATCCGTGCGCCCAGCACGATCCGGGGGATGTCAGTGGTCAAAACCGCGATCATGCGCGCCGAACCGATGCGTTCCAGCGCCGGGAGAGGTGCACTTGCGATACGCGCGTACATGCGGGTCCGCAACCCTGAAGATACGTCAATGGCGATGCGGGTGAGCATGATCTGGGACAGCGTCCGCGCGACAAGGATGAGAATGCAGATGAGCGCGAAGACCATGGCGAAGGGCGCATGAGCGATCTCGAGGCCGAAAACGCGCGGCAGCACCGAGTCCACTGTTTGCAGCCGCGGGTCATCTGCCCGGATTGCACTGAGCACCAGCGGGATCAGCAGTGAATAGCAGATGCCCGAAAGCGCACCGAGCACGACCGATGCAAACACCCGGTTGGGCGCATGCTCGGAGAACTGGGAGAACAGTTTCATCGGCCTTGTCCCTCTGCGGGTGATGGCCGTGCGTGTTCGGCCGCAGGGGTGGAAAAGCCCAGCCGGTAGTAGCGCACGTCGCGGAATGGCTTGACCATGTCGGCAAAGTGCGTGCTCAGCGGGTTACCCGATTGCCCGGTCGAAATCATGTAATCGTGCGAGATGCCGCGTGGTCCGATCTCCATGACCTGGCGGAAGCCAGCGCCGAAACCCTGCAGGTACCCTTCTCCGTCCACGAACTGGGATCCAGCGACATTGATCGTATCAAGTGAGCCGCCGTTGCCAATGCGCCGCTCGAAAAGCAGGTTGAACGGTTTCATTCCACTGAACGGTATGTGCGAGTAGCGTGTTTGCTGCACGTGCGACCATCCCCAGCTCTGCATGCTCCAGTCTCCGCGTAGCTTATGCAGCTCGGTGAGAGCATCGGTCTGCGATTCCGCCAACAATCGCGCGCAGCTGCGCGCGGATTCGGAGTCGCGTGTATCGCACCATCCCTGGCCATCACCCTGGAGCAGCTCGGTCAGCTGCGCTGTGCCGACACCTTCGCCCAGACGCCGCGCGAGCGTGCTGGCCTGCGGTGATTCCCAGCCGCCGCGCAGACGAGCCTGGAACAGGCGCTGACGAAAGTGCCGCATCCAGGAGTTGAACACCGTTGCCGCCTGGCTGTCGGCGCGCATGTCGCCGTGCCAGTCCCGCAGGTATGCCGCTGCTGTCCCGGCATGCGATTGCTGTGGAAGCTGGTCGCGCAGCACATCCATCAAGGCTGCCGCATCTAGATCGAGCGTATCGCCCTGGATCTTCTGCATGTCGGAGGCGGTGAGCTTGCGTCCGGCATCGATGCGTTCCCTGAGCAGTTGCTCAATGCGCTTGGCACGTGCCGGCGAGGCCCAGTCATTGGACACGAAGTAAGGGTAATCGAGCCCGACAATGCGGTTGTTGGCGCTGACGATGTAGCCCGAGGGCGGGTTGTAGGCCTGTACCCACTGCTCCGATGGAATGTAGCCCGACCAGTCGTGGCTGCCGTCCCAGCCGGGAACAGGCAGCGTCCCCTGGCCTTGCCTTCGGACCGGGACCCTGCCGGCTGCGAGATAGCCGATATTGCCCTGCCGGTCGGCGTACAGCATGTTCATTGCCGGTGCCACCTRCCACTGCAGCGCCTGTTTGAACTGGGCCCAGCCGCTTGCATATCCCAGTCGGTAGAACGCCTCGTAGCTGGTGTCAGCCTGGTCCAGCCCGGTCCAGCGCAGCGCAACCGGGCTATCGAAGACATTGAAGTAGTCGCTGATGATGGGCCCATGGATGCTGCGTCGGACCTTGAGCTCGACAGGGAGATAGGGCTGGCGAAGACGCTCCGGGAAATCGGCGYGTACCCGGATGAGTTCCCGACTGACGTCAAATGACTTCCAACCCTGCTCGGTGGCGTAGCGGTTTCCCGCGACGTCGGCACGCTCTACGAACAAATCCTGCGTATCGGCCATCATGTTGGTCCCCGCCCAGGAGATATGCTCGTTGTGTCCGAAAACCACCACGGGCAAGCCCACCAAGCTCATGCCGGAGACCTGCAGATGCGGAGTGCGGATGCTGATCGCATACCAGAGCGAGGGAGTCTGCAGGCCCAGATGGGGGTCGTTGGCAAGTAACGCGCTGCCGGTCGATGTCAGTCGACCCTGGACCGCCCAAGCATTGCTGCCGGTGCCCGGATAGGCGATGAGCAGGTCCCGCTGCAGAGCAGTCTGTCGCGCCGAAACTGCCTCGAGTGCCTTTCGCGGGGCGCTGGCGCAGGCGGTGCAGGGCGCAGAGTCTGGATACGAGGGGAAGAAGGGGCCGACCTCCTGCGGAGACAGCATGCTCATGGCCAGGTAGTGGTCGATCTCGCGCCGAAAGTTGCCGCCCATGGTCAGGGCGAACATTTTGATCCAGGCAAGGGAATCGATTTCGGTCCAGGGCTCTGGCTTCAATCCAAGCAGCCGGAACTCAGGTGGCAGTGACGCGTTGGCCGCGATTGCCTCATTGATGCCACGCGTGTATGCAGAAAGCGATTGCTGGGCCTCAGGACTCAGTGCAGGCCAGGCCTCGCGGGCGGCGTTGTACAGCCCAAGGGTGCGGAACCAGACATCTGAATCGATACTCTTCTTGCCGAAGACTTCGCTGAGCCGCCCGCGAACCATCCAGCGCTGTACCTGCAGTTGCCATAGCCGATCCTGTGCGTGGGCATAGCCCACGGCGTAGTAGGCATCGAGATCGGCGCTGGCTTCAATGAGGATGGCGCCTTGGTGATCCCTGCTCAGCGTCACCGGCGGCCTGTCTACCTGCCGCAGAGTAATGCTGCCCCGATCAGGCAGGCTGCGCAGCAGGTCCATCCACAGCCAGGCAGCGGTCAGCAGGAGAGGAAGCAGCAGGAACAGCACGACCCGTGCCAGCAACGGGTGGCGACGGAGGAGGGGAATGAGTTTCATGCCGGGCACTTTCCGCCATTCAAGTCGGTCAATGCAGCACAGGGTACATACGTCCGGTACATCAGTTCGATATCCATTTCGCTAGGCCCGGGTTGCCACGATGCACAAGTCTGCATCATGCGCGAACAGAATGCAGCAGCAGACAGGCCGCATCGGCGTGTGTCTCCAGGCTGCGGGCAGCACCGTCGCATGCGTAGGGCTCGCAACGTAACGAGATCATCCGGATATGGTAAAAAGTCGGGTAGTTCATCGGCTTGCGCGGTCCCTGTTCACATTTTGAAGCACCGCCGGCCTGCGCCAACCTGAGCCGGAAGCTGCAGAAGGTAGATTGTCAGGGAAGGCGTTGCCGAGTCCGCAACGTGGGCGTTTTCTAGGTTTCACCGTCCTTCAGTCACATTCCCGGGAAAGGATCATGGAAAAGGAAATCATCGATAACCATGCAAGCGTCTCCGCTGTCGCAGCGCGCTTTCTTGATTACGCAGTGGGGCAAGGGAAATGTCTTGCCAGGCTTGACCTGCTCGACGACGATCTGCCGCCGATGCTGCGCAATTACAAGTTTGGGTTGCAGTCCTGGCCCTGGTTCATTTCGCCTGAAATGCAACGGACGTTGCAGGAGTGCGTCAGCCGGATACCCGCACTGGTGATGCGGGCCGTGCTGCTGGAGTTCGGCAAGGATACCCGCCGGTTCTGCAAGTTCTATGGTCTGYCGGATGTCGTGGGCGAAATGGTGCTTGCGGATAGTTTGAATACGGAGTTCGTGTGCCAGCGTACTGATGCCATTCTGACCAGCGAAGGGCTGAAGATCGTCGAACTCAATCTCGGTTTCACCATTGGAGGCTGGCAGATCCAGTGGATGGACCAGCAGTACCGGAAGCAGCGTGAATTGCAGCCATTCTTCGAGAACCTTGACTGTCATTCGCGGAATATCCCGTATGGCCAGATGAGCTATCTGATCCGCTCCGTTCAGAAGCAGGCGACGCATGGTTCCGATGGCAGGATCAATGTTGCTTTCATCATCAACGACGATTTCCTCGACCTGGACGGCGTACGCATGTTCAGGTCGATTTTCGAGCAGGCGCTGAAAGACCATGGTGCCGAAGGCGCGATTCATTTCCGGACTGAGCTTTCCGACCTCGCTTTCGAAGTCGATGGCGTCTATCTCGATGGTCAGCGTCTTGGCGCTATTCTTTCCGCGCACGACGACCCACCGGCCGGCTTGTTCCGGGCCAGCGTCACCGGGCAGATCATCTGGAGTGACAATACGCTGCAGTGGGTCTTGGCGGACAAACGGTCCCTTGCCTTGCTTTACAGGCATCGCAAGCATGCGTCTTTCAGCGATGAAGAGTGCACGATCATCGAACGCTTCCTGCCTTGGGCAACACCGCTCCGCGCTGGCAGAGTTGAATTCGAAGGTGCTATGGAGGACCTGCCCTCCCTGCTGCTGCGCAACAAGGATCGATTCGTAATCAAGGTTGCGATGGGTGGAAAAGGGGATGACGTTTTTGTCGGCAAGTACCAGGCAACCCAGGACTGGATCAGACTGGTCATGCGAGGCTTGGCAAGTGGAAACTGGTTGGTGCAGGAGTTCTGCCAGTCGCTTCCGTTCTATGGCCAACGCGGCGAGAGCGGATTTGGCGTTTTCAACGTCGTCTGGGGCATCTACGGCTTTGGCGATCAGTATTCCGGTTGCTGGCTGCGCTTGATGGAACGTGGGGCCGGCGCCGGCATCATCAATTCGGACAAAGGCGCGGAAGAGAGCATCGTTTACGAAGTTTCTGCCTGACCATCGGCAGGAGGCGCGGGTAGTCGCAGCCTGGAGCGGACCTGCAATGCGCGCGTCCAACGGGCGCGCGCATTGCGCTGGGTCTATGCGCTCAGTCAACCAGCTCCCTGTCGCGCAGCCTCAATCGCTCACTGACGATCTGTCCGATCTGTCCGATATGGGCGTCGTCGAACATCCGGTTGTGGCGCATATCGACCTTCAGGAGGTCGATGTGGCCATCCACAAGTTCGGTCCAGCGCCCCACCATTGCGTGAACGTCGTGGTCATCGTCCATGGCACCGACGTACACCAAGTCACCTTCGTATCGATCGGGCTGATAGTGCATGCTCATGTGAATGACATCCTTGATCGCAGATAGCTGTCGGTCAAGTTCCTCGATACTAGCGGCCTCGGGATAGATCTGCTTGCGTTTGAAGAACGCCAATGCGCGCTGCAGTAGCTGTTGGCGACTTTCAGCGGTCGATGCCAGATGCTGCAGTTCGTCCAGTTCGCTGCTGTCGCCGATCAGGTCATACACCTTCAGCATGTAGAGCAGCGCCTGTTGGTCCGGCCACTTCCGGCTGGGTGGCTCACCGCTGGCGATCAGCGCGTCGAGCATGCACAGGAAGGAGACATCCTCGCCGGCCGCCTTCAGCTGGCGCGCCATCTCGTAGACCGCCAGTCCGCCAAAAGACCACCCAAGCAGTTGGTAGGGCCCGTTGGGCTGCACGCTTCTGATCAGGTCGATATAGCTGCGTGCGAGTCCGGCCACGGTGCCCGGGCCCGCGCCCTCAGCGGGAGGGGTCGGGTACTGGATGGCATACAGAGTGGCAGCTTCCCCGATCGCTGAACACAGTTTGGCGTAGTGCGCAGCATCTCCGGTTCCGCCATGCACGCAGAAGAGCGGTGGCGCCGCGCTATCGTTGGACAATCTGGTCAATGCGCTGCGCGGCGTTTCCGGCGGGGTCCCGCCAAGTTCGAGGGCCGCGATCGACTGGCGTTCAAACAGGTCGCGGACCGAGATCTTCACGCCGAGTGCCTTCTGGGCGCGGTTGATCATCCGTATGGCGGAGACGGAATTTCCTCCGAGTTCGAAGAAGCCATCGGTAATGCCGACCTGCTCCTGGCGCAGAACTTCGGCCCAGATCCTGACCAGTCCGGCTTCGATCTCGTTTCGCGGCGCAACAGGGCCTGCCTTGGCGCGTAGGCAGGCGGGGTCGGGCAAGGCCTGTTGATCAACTTTTCCGCTCGGTGTCAGCGGAAGCCGGTCGAGCAGGATGATGCTGGCAGGACGCATGTAGACGGGGAGTTCGCGGCTGAGCAATGTTTGCAGTTCTGCAGCACGGAGCGGTCGGCCCGAGACGAGGCGAAGTCGGTTCAGATGCGGAAGGCTGGCCAGTACGCGTTCTGCGGGCAGACCGAAGTCCACCAGGCAGGCGAACTCGTCCACGCCCGCATCGAGCAGGCCGCGTACGGTCTCCTGGCACGATTGCGGGGAGCCGATCAGTGCCTTGCTGGCAAGGAAGCGGTCGACGGCAAGGCTGATCACTTCGTCGGAGAGTTCATGATCAGTTTGCACGTCGAGGCCAAGGGCTGCGCCGACATCCTTGCGCAGCTTCAACTGCGATCGGAAGTAGTTCTGCAGGTGTGGCCGGGCCTCGGCGATGGCTGCCGCCGCGTCTTCGTCCATGTAGGTGTGCAGCATCACCGCAACCCGGCCGGTGGACGGGTCATGCCCGGCCTGTTGCCTCGCTTCGCGATAGGCGGCGATCTTGTCGGCCAAGCCTGCCACGGTCGTGTTGAGGACGTGGGTGAGGACATTGGCGCCGACGCGACCGGCATCGGCGAACGTCTGAGGGGCACCTGCAGCGGTAATCCAGACCGGTAGCTCCGCTTGCACCGGACGCGGCTGGGTACCGATCTCGACCACGTCGCCGACGCCGTTCTTTCGCGTGATGGTGCCGCCGCGCCAGAGCGTCCGGACGTGTTCGATCCCCTCGAGCATGGCCTGATGGCGCTGTTGGAAGTTGTCTGGCGCGAGTACGAAATCGTTGGGGACCCAGCCGGAGGCGAAGGAGAGGGCAACACGGCCACCGGAGAGGCGATCAACGACGGCCCATTCCTCGGCAACCCGAAGCGGGTCGTGCAGCGGAAGTACGACGCTGCCCGAACGCAGCTGCAGCGTCTTGGTAACCATGGCTGCGGCCGCGCTCAACACCGACGGGTTCGGGAATGCCGCACCCACCTCGGTGAAGTGCCGCTCTGGTGTCCAGATAGCGTTGAAGCCCATCTGGTCCGCTACTTTCACGCTTTCGATATACAGCGCCAGCTCATCGGTTCCGGGCGTGCTGGTGGCATCGGAGAAATAGAACAGGCCGAAGGGAGCCGGATCAGCTGCCGCGGCCGGTGTCGGGACCACGTAAGCCGCCAGTTGCTGGTCGTCGCCGTGGCTGACCACGATAGATTCGGCCACGCCGGGGTGTTGCTCCAGGGTGCTTTCGATCTCGCCGGGTTCGATACGAAACCCATGTTTGTTGATCTGACGGTCGGCGCGACCGCGATGCTCAAGGCCGATGCCATTCCGCCAGATGACGCGGTCTCCGGTGCGATACAGCCGTACACCCGGTTGGAGAGGTGAGTCGATGAAGGCTTTGGAGGTCAGCTCGGGATTGCCGAGGTACCCGGGCCCCAGACCGTGGCTGCTGACGTAGAGCTCGCCCTCCACGCCGTGCGGTACCGGTCGCATGTGTTCATCCAGCACATACACTTCTACGCCGGGCAGTGGCCGTCCGATTGGCACGGTTGCACCACCTTCGCTGGGGCTGAAGGTATGTGCGCTGGCGTCCCAGAACTCGGTGGTGCCATAGATGTTGACCAGTTCCACATGGGGCAGCGCGTCGTGGAAACGTTGTGCCAATTCGGCCTGAAGTGGTTCGCCGCTGGAGACACAGAGGCGCAGGGCAGGCAGGTTCTGGCCGGTGGCCTGTAGATGCGATGCGAGGCCGGCAAGCAGCGTGGGTACTAGGACGATGTGGCTGACGTTACCTTTGCGCAGGGCCAGGCAGAGCTCCTGCGGATCCAGCAGTGCGGCCTGTGGGATGACCTCAATGGTGGCTCCCGTGATCAGCGGCAGGAATACCTCCCACAGCGAATCGATGAAGTTGATGGAGGTTTTCTGGGCATAGATTTCACTTCCATCGCGTCGCTCGCGTTCGGGCAGCAGGCGACCGGTGAGCATTCGATGAAGGCCCGGCACGCCCTTGGGTCGACCGGTAGAGCCAGAGGTGTACAACACGTAGGCGGTATCGTTTGCAGAGGTCTTTGGATCAGTCCATGGCTGGTCTTGTCCGGTGATCTGGTCGATCAGCACGGTCCTGGCCTTTGGCAGATCAAGCAACGACTGCTGGCTCGAATGGGTTACCAGGACGCTGCAGCCGCTGTCGCGGGCCATGTAATCCAGGCGCTCGGTCGGGTAGTCCGGGTCCAACGGGAGATATATCCCGCCCGCCTTGAACACGGCCAGAAGCGCGACGATCTGGTCAAGCGAGCGCGGTAGGCAGATACCAACCACGCTGTTGCGCTCCACGCCGACGCTCTGCAGGTGGCCGGCAAGGGCCACCACTCGATTGCCGAGCTCACGATAGGTCAGCGCCTCATTCCCCGATCGGACGGCGATGCAATCGGGATGACGGGTGATCGCATCATCGACATGATGCTGGATGCTTCCCGCTGCTGCCACCAACTGCGGGCCCTGCCACTGTTCCAGCAAGGTCGATTCATCTTCGGCTGTCAGGATTGGAATATCCGTCAGCGGACGATCTGGATGGTTCCCAATGGCATCTATGATGCCGATGATTGCATTGCGAATCAGGGACAGCACCTGATCGGGGTCGATGCCTCTAGCCGCTTGGATCGAAAGCTTGAGCGCGGATTGATACTCGTCGATTGAAAGCGTGAGCGGGTAGTTGTTTCCCTCATGCTGTTCCACAAAGCTGATGCCGGCTTCCGGAACGACGGGTGCGTCCAGTAGCGGACGATCACGGGAGCTGCTATGGCGGTAGTTCACCACCGAGGTGAACAGTGGAACGCCGTTGGGCAGGTTGGCGGCCTTCTGGGTGACGGTGAGTGGGGCATGCTCATGATGCAGGAGCTCTGCCAGTAGAGTCTGCATGTGTCGCGCACATTCAATGACCGATTGCCCAACATGCACTATCACGGGTAGCGTATTGATGGAAACTCCGAGAATTCTCTCGTTGCTTCCGCCGGCCTTGAGTCGGCCGAACATGACTGTACCGAACACCGGTGCATCGGTGTTGCAGACTTTCGCCAGCACATGTCCCCATGCCACATGCATGAGGCTGGTCATGCTTAGGCCCTCGGAGCGGGCGAGCCTGGCCAGCCGTGCGACGATGTCCTCGCCGAGTACGATGCTGCGTTCGACGATTCCTGATCCATCCCGGTGCACGTTGAGCAGGCCGAATGGCGCAGTGGTGCGCTGTACGTCCCCCAGCATCTGCTTGAAGAATGCATCGGGTCGACTGTCCTGCTGGCTTGACTTCACATGGGCGACGAAGTTGCGGTAGGGAACCGGCGTTGGCAGGCTCTGCGCCTGCCCAGTCATGATCGCGATGATCTCCGAGGTCACCACGTCACCTGTCGTCCGGTCAGTGGTGAGGTGGTGCATGAGCTGCATGACAATCAGCCGGCCGCTATGCGGATCGTTGGCGACCAGCAGTTTCACCAGTGGTGCCGTCCGCAGGTCAAGCCGGTAGTGGGTAGGGCTGAAGCGTGTCTTCATCTGCTCGATGAGATCCCCGTCGCCCGGGTCGAGATCGACGTCTTCGACCTGGACCTTGGCTTCCCTCACCACCACCTGGACAGGATCGCGCAGATTCTCCCAGCGCAGGCAGGTGCGCAGGATGTCGTGGCGCGCGATGACTTGGTTGAAGGTATCCACATAGGCGTCCAGAGTGGCTCGATCCTCGACGTTGTAGATGCTCCAGATGAGGTAGGGGTCGCCCTTGTCGGCCATCAGGTAGTGGAAGAGCATGCCTTCCTGGAGTGGGGTGAGCGGGTAGATATCCTGGATGGCCGCAGCGCCGCCATCCATCGAAGCGACGATCTGATCGATCTCTTCCTGCGTGATGTCCAGCAAGGGGAGCAGCTCGGGGACGATCCTGTCCACACCCGGCTCGAGCAGGTTGGCCGGAATCGCTTCGCTTTCATCCTGCTCGTAGTTGAAGGACTCGCCCGCGCCGAGCCTTTCGAGAATCTGGTCGCGATTGGACTTGATCAGATCGATGAGTTCGCGGTCCTTCAAGGCGGCACCGGGACCACGAAGGGACAGTTTGCCGTCGACCTGGCGGATGGAGGCCTGCCGAACCTGAAGCAGCGCGTGAAGTGAGGCAAGGCTCATAGGACGATCTCTCCGTATTCTTGGGTATTGGCGGCAATATCCGCGAGCACCGGTGTTGTGAAGATGGTGCGGATGTCCGCCTGCAGGTTCGATCGGCGCATGTGCTCGATGATGCGCACGGCCAGCAGGGAATGCCCGCCAAGCTCGAAGAAGTTGTCATGGCGACCGACCTTCTCCACGCCCAGGACTTCACTCCAGATCCGTGCCAGCTCGGTTTCGATCTCGCCGATCGGCGCCTGGTACGGCCGGCTGAGGTAGGCCTCGCCATCCGGTGCCGGCAGTGCCTTGCGGTCCTGTTTGCCGTTGGATGTCACCGGCATCTCGTCCATTTTCACGTAGGCAGCCGGCACCATGTACTCGGGTAGCTTGCCGCCCAGGTGGGTCAGCAGGCGTTCGGTGGATACGTCTGCGTCGTGGGTGGTGGTGTAGTAGGCGACCAGACGGTGGTCGCCAGGCACGTCTTCGCGGACCATGACGATGGCATCGCGGACGCCCGGGAAGTGCAGCAGCTGGGCCTCGATTTCGCCCAGCTCGATGCGGAAGCCACGAACCTTGACCTGGAAGTCGTTGCGGCCAATGAACTCGATGTCGCCGTTGGAGAAGAAGCGGGCCAGGTCACCGGTGCAGTAGAGCGGTCCGGGAATGTCCGGCCAGGGCGAGGAGACGAATCGCTCGGCGGTCAGTTGCGGGTCGGTATAGCCCTCGGCCAAGCAGGGACCGGCGATGTACAGGTTGCCGATGACGCCGACCGGGACCGGCTGCAGGTGGGCATCAAGCACATAGTAGCGGGCGTTCTGGATCGGGCGGCCGTAGGGGATGCTGCGCCAGTCGCCGCTGACCTGGTGAACTTCGAAGTGGTTGGACCAGATGGTCGCTTCGGTGGCACCGCCCAGGGAAATGAAGCGGGCATTGGGGAAGGCATCGGCCATGGCGCCGGGCAGCGACAGTGGGATCCAGTCACCACTGTTGAAGATCAGGCGCAGCGAGGGATTCTGCCGGGGTATCTGCTGCAGGAACGGCACCAGCAGCTGCAGGGCGGCCGGGGCCGAATCCCAGAAGGTCACGCGCGGATCGAGCACAGCCTCGGCCAAGCGCTGCGGATCGGCCAACTGGTCAGTGCTGGCCATCTGGATGGTGGCACCGGCGGCCAGGATGCCGAAGATGTCGTAGACGGACAGGTCAAAGCTGATCGAGGTGATGAACAGCAGGCAGTCGTTGTGATCGACCTGGTAGGTCCGGTTGACCCAATGGATCAGGTTGATGACCGGAGCATGGGCAACTTTGATGCCCTTGGGCTTACCCGTGGAACCGGAGGTATAGATGATGTAGGCCAGGTCACGGCTGCCCAGGCCAAGCAGGGCCGGTGGCAGGTTGGTGGCCTCCTGGTTTGCCCAGGCCTGTGCATCGGCCTGCAGGTCCACCACGACCGGCAACACGGGCAGGCCGGCAAAGGTACTACGCAGCTTGTCGCGGGTAGCTGCATGGACCATCGCCACCTGCGGGCGTGCATCGGCCAGCATCGAAACAAGCCGGTCGACAGGATAGCTTGCATCCAGCGGCACATAGGCACCGCCGGCCTTGAGGATGGCGACCAGGCCGATGACCATTTCCGGCGAACGGTCCACGCAGATGGCAACCTGCACGCCGGGGGCGACACCTTGATCACGCAGATGCCTGGCCAGGCGATTGGCCTGCTCATTGAGCTGGCGATAGCTGAGGGTATGTTCCTGGAAGCGCAGCGCGATGGCATCCGGGGACTCGGCGGCACGGGCCTCAAACAGCTCATGRATGCAGCGCTTGGCCGGGTATGGTGTGGCGGTGGCATTCCAGTCGACCAGAATCTTGTGCCGTTCCTCGGCTGGCAGCACGCCGAGCGTCTGCAGGTTGCTGTCCGGCTCTTGTTCCAAGGCCTGGATCAGCGATTCCAACGCGGTGCGTACCATGTTGCAGACCAGATCGGGATCTACTGCCGGCAGGACCTGGATGGAGGTCAGGAAATCCTCTTCGATGTCGTCAACATTGAGCACAAGCGGATAGTTGGTGCGTTCCTCGCTGACCAGCTCCTCGACCTGGGTGGAGGTCATGCCATCGATGGGATTTCCGGCCTCATTCATGGCGTGGCGGTAGTTGAGAATGGCGGTAAACAGCGGAGCTGGTGCGGCTACACCGCTGCAACGCTGGGCCAGAGCAAGGGAGGCATGCTCATGGGACATGAGCTCGGTCAGTCGTCGATGGGTGGCGCGGACGCCCTCGGTGGCACCCACGCCTTCCACCTTTACCAGGATGGGGAGGGTGTTGATGAACGGGCCGAAGATGCGGTCGGCCGATTCGTCCAGAGACATGCGACCGAACAACACGGTGCCAAAGACTGCATCGGGCCGGCCGGCCGTGCGCGCGACGACCTGCGCCCACGCTACGTGGAACAGGCTGGCCGCACTGACCCCCAATTGTTTGGCCTTGCGTCTGATGTGCCGGGACAGGCCGATGGGCAGGCGCCGCCTGGCTTCGACGACGTGGGCTCCATCGCCATGTACGTTGAGTAGATTGAACGGTGCGGTCGCCTCCGTGACGTCGCGCAGCATACTGCGGAAGAAGGCCTCATCATCGGCATTGCTGCCTTCATGTCGCGCACGTGCGACCACGTGCTTGAACGGCAGGGGCGATGGGAGCGCGGCTGCGCCGCCGTGAAGTATGGCCATGACCTCATGATTGAGCAGCTGTGCCGTGGTGACATCGTCGATAAGGTGGTGGACCATCCGGATCGCGAGCCACTGTCCGCTGGCGGCATCATGCGCGGCGTAGACTCGCATMAACGGCGCACTCTGGAGGTCGAGTCGGTAGTGGCGGGGGTCGACGTGGCCAACCAACTGTTCTGCGACGTCGCCAACGGCAGCGTCGAACGTCAGGACCTGTAGGGAGAGCGGTGCCTGGCGCCAGACCACCTGCAACGGCGAGGTCAGCCCTTCCCAGACCACGCTGGTCCGGCAGATGTCGTGGCGCGCGATCACCGCGTTCAATGCCTCAACGTAGGCGTCCAGTGCCTGCTTTTCACCGAACCGCACAAGGCTCCACATCAGGTAGGGATCGCTCTGCGTTTCCATCAGGTGATGGAACAGGATGCCCTCCTGCAGGTGGGTTAGAGGATAGATGTCCTTGATATTGGACATGCCCCCTTCGACAGCCTCGGCGATATGATCGATGTCTTCCTGGCTCAGTGCCGCCAGCGGGACCATTTCTGGTGTGATCCGGGACGTTCCCTCCGGAACCGCCGGGGGCACCACATTCGTCCGCGTGGTGCGCTCGCCCTGCACCGCCTCGGCCAGCTGCATCAGCACCGGGGCCTTGAAGATGGTGAGTACGTTGGCATGAAGGTTGGACTGCTTCATCCGCTCCAGCATGCGCACCGCCAACAGCGAGTGACCGCCAAGCTCGAAGAAGTTGTCGTTGCGTCCGATGGTACCCACGCCCAGGACCTCACTCCAGATCTGCGCCAGCTCGTTTTCGACCCTGCCGACCGGCGCCACGTATGGCTTGCTCACGTAGGTCTCCCGGTCGGGTGCCGGCAGTACTGCACGGTCCAGTTTGCCGTTGCTGGTGACTGGCATCCCCTCCATCTTGATATACGCTGCCGGGACCATATGCTCGGGCAGTGCCGCGGCCAGTCGTGACGTCAGCATTTCTGCAGACGGAACGGCGCCGGCATCGGTGGTGTAGTAAGCGACCAGCCGCTTGTCACCGGGCATATCTTCGCGGACGAGCGCGATCGCTTCGCGGATGCCTGGGCATGCCGCCAACTGTGCTTCGATTTCGCCCAGCTCGATGCGGAAGCCGCGCAGCTTCACCTGGAAGTCATTTCGGCCTATGTACTCGATGTCGCCGTTGGCCAGGAAGCGAGCCAGGTCGCCGGTCCGGTACAGCCGGTCGTTCTGAACGAACGGATTGGCGATGAACTTGTCCGCCGTCAGCTCTTGGCGATTGAGGTAGCCACGCGCCAGGCCGACGCCGCTCAGATGCAGCTCGCCAACCACGCCGATCGGGGTTGGGGTACCTGCCGGGTCCAGGATGTAGGCTCGCGTGTTGTCGATCGGCCGGCCGATGGTGACGGGCTGGTCTTCCTCGAAAGGCCGCGGGCAGGTCCAAGCGGTGACGTCGACAGTTGCTTCCGTCGGCCCGTACAGGTTGTGCAGTCGGGTCGTCTCCAGCCGCTCCATGAAGCGGCGGGCCAGCATGGCTGGAAGTGCCTCGCCGCTGCAGAAAACGTCCTTCAGGGAGGTGCAGCCGGCGCTGCCCTCGTGGTCGACGAAGGCCTGCAACATAGATGGAACAAAGTGGACAATTGTGATCTGCTGGTCATTCATCAGGCCAACTAGGTAGTCCGGATCCTTGTGTCCATTCGGGCGTGCCAGCACAAGGCAGGCACCGGCAGACAGTGAACCGAAGAGTTCCCAGACCGATACGTCGAAGGTGATCGGGGTCTTTTGCAGGATTGTGCTGTGGCTGTCAAACCCGTAGGTCTTCTGCATCCACACCAGCCGATTGACCAAGGAATGATGCTCGATCATTACCCCCTTGGGTCTGCCGGTGGAGCCGGAGGTGTAGATGACGTAGGCCAGGTCTCGGCTGCCCAGCCCGAGCATCGCTGGCGCCAGGTTGGTGGCGTCCTGCGTTTTCCAGGTATGGGCATCAACCAGCAGGTCGATCACCGCTGGAGGTGCCGCAAGAGCGTCCAGTGCCGCCTGCAGCGGTGCCTGCGAAGAGGCATGGGTCAATACAACCGGAGGCGCCGCATCGTCCAGCATGAAGGCCAGGCGATCGGTGGGATAGGCGGGATCCAACGGCAGGTAGGCACCACCGGCCTTGAGGATGGCCAGCAGGCCGACCATCATTTCGATGGATCGATCCACACAGATGGCGACCTTTACCCCTGGCCCCACGCCCTGTTCGCGGAGGTGCCTGGCCAAGCGGTTGGCATGCTCGTTGAGTTCACGATAGGTGAGCGAGTGCTCCTCGAAACGCAGTGCCGTAGCATCCGGTTGCCACTCTACCTGCGCTTCAAACAGCTCATGAACGCAGCGTTCGGCCGGATAGGGCGTCGCGGTCGCATTCCAGTCGACCAGGATCTTGTTGCGCTCGGCGTCGGGTAGCAGCGGCAGGCTATCGACAGCCTGGGTGCTGTCGGCGACCATCGCCGACAGGATCGTCTGCAGATACGCACCGAAACGCTCGATGGTGTTGCGATCGAACAAGGCGGTGGCGTAGTTCAGTGAACCGACCRGACCATCGGGGCTCTCACCCAGGTTCAGGGTCAGGTCGAATTTGGCGAAGGATGTGGTGGCATCCAGCACCCGCGCAGTGATATCGGCCAGCGCCAGGTCACTGTGTTCCGTATCCTGCCAGGCCAGCATGACCTGGAATATTGGCGTGTGGGCTAGGCTGCGCGCCGGGCGCACGATTTCCACAATCTGTTCGAAAGGTAGATCCTGGTGATGCTGGGCGCTCAGCGCGGTCTCACGCACTCGCGTGAGCAGATCGGCGACACTGAGTGGGCCGTAGGTGTCGATGCGCAGAGCCAAGGTGTTGACGAAGAAGCCGATCAGCCCCTCCAGCTCCAGTCGCGGTCGATTGGCGGTGGGCGTGCCAATGACCAGGTCGGTTTGCCCGGACAGGCGAGACAACAGCACGGACCAGGCGGAAAGCACGGTCATGTAGAGGGTAACGCCGCATTGTTGGCTCAGCGCCTTCAGGCGTGCGGTCAAGGCGGCATCGATCACCAGGGGCACCGCATCGCCTGCGAAGTCCTGCACGGTGGGACGCCGACGGTCGCTCGGCAGCTCCAGCAGGGCTGGCGCATCGGCCAGCTTCG
>NZ_JBFULC010000069.1:0-19353 GCF_056400525.1 Stenotrophomonas sp. P5_A9 | reverse complement strand
CCACCTGACCAATCCTGCCGACCATGGCGGCGAAGCCAGCCAAGCACAGTGCTCCGTCCTTGGATCCCGTATCGCTCCTGGGCCTTTTTGTAGGTCAGTTCCCCGCGCTCGACCTGGTCGACCACCGACAATTTGAAGGCCAGCGAGTAATCCCGCTGGCTGCGCCTGAGTGTTGAATCCATTGAACATTCCTCTTCCTGTGGGAAAAGGTGTCAACCCAATTCAGGACGGGTCACCGCCCACAAAAAAGCCCCGGCTCGCGCCGGGGCTTTTCCGTTTCAGGGCGTTACCGCCGGATCAACGATCCGGACGGTGCGCCGTGTTCGCTTCGCCCTGGCGCTCCAGGAACTCCTTGGACGGTTCGTCCAGCTTGTCGCCCAGCATACGGCGGACCACCACGAAGAACACCGGAATCATCAGCAGACCCAGGAAGGTGGCGAACACCATGCCGCCGATCACGCCGGTACCGATGGCGTGACGCGCGTTGGCGCCGGCACCGGTGGAGATGGCCATCGGCACCACGCCCATGATGAAGGCGAACGAGGTCATCAGGATGGGACGGAAACGCAGGCGCGAGGCTTCGATGGTCGCTTCGCGCAGGTTCTTGCCCGCCGCCCGCTGTTCCACCGCGAACTCCACGATCAGAATCGCGTTCTTGGCCGCCAGGCCGATCACCGTGATCAGGCCGATCTTGAAGTACAGATCGTTGGGCAGGCCGCGTGCCAGCGAGAACGCCAGCGCACCGAGCACGCCCAGCGGCACCACCAACAGCACCGCCACCGGGATCGACCAGCTCTCATACAGCGCGGCCAGGCACAGGAACACCACCACGATGGACAGCACCAGCAGCAGGGTGGCCGCGTTGCCCGCCAGGATTTCCTGGTAGGACATGCCCGACCAGTCGTAACCGAAGCCGGCCGGCAGGTCGTCGCTGACGATCCGTTCCATCGCCTGCATCGCTTCACCCGAGCTGCGCCCGGCGGCCTGCGAACCGACGATGTTCACCGCCGAATAGCCGTTGTAGCGGCTCAGCGACGGCGGCGCGGACACCCACTCGGACTTCACCACGGTGCTCAGCGGGATCATCGCCTGCGTGCCGTCGGGATTGGTCTGCAGGGTGCTGGGCGTGTAGAAGCTGTTCAACGACTCCGCGCCGGTGCGGTACGGGCCATCGGCCTGCAGGGTCACGCGCTTGATGCGGCCTTCATAGAAGAAGTCGTTGACGTACACCGGGGCCAGCATCAGCTGGATGGTGCTGTACACGTCCGACACCGACAGGCCCATGGTCTGCGCCTGCACGCGGTCCACGTGCAACTGCAGCTGCGGCGCGTTTTCCAGGCCGTTGGGGCGCACGCCGGTCAGCAGGTCGCTTTCCTGTGCGGCCTTGCCGAGCAGGATGTTGCGCGCCTGCGTCAGCTGGTCGTAGCCGGCACCGCCACGGTCCTGCAGCCACATGTCGAAGCCGCCGAACTGGCCCAGGCCCTGCACGGTGGGCAGGTTGACCACGAAGATCTGCGCTTCCTTGATGCCGTAGAACGCGCCGTTCATGTTGTTGATGAACTCGGGCACGGTGACGTCGCGGTCGGCCCACGGCTTGAGCCGGATGAAGCCCATGCCGACGTTTTCGCCGGAACCGACGAAGCTGAAACCGGCCACCTGCAGCATGCCCTCGAAGCCATCCTGCTTCTCCAGCACGCCACGCATCTGCGCGAACGCCGCGTTGGTCTGCGACTTGGTCGAGCCCGGCGGCAGCTGCACGATCGCCAGCGCATAGCCCTGGTCTTCCTCGGGCAGGAAGCTGCCCGGCATGCGCGTGAACAGGAAACCGCACAGCGCGGTGAGCACCACGAACAGGATCATCCAGCGCGGGGCATGCTTCACCGCCGAGGTGATATGGCCGACGTAGGTGTTGCTGACCTTGTCGTAGTACTTGTTGAAGGTGCGGTAGACGACGTTCGGATTGTCGTTGTGCGTGGGCTTGAGGAAGGTCGCGCACAGCGCCGGGGTGAAGCCCAGCGCCAGGAACGCCGAGAACGCCATGGCGATGGCGATGGTCAGCGCGAACTGCTTGTAGATTTCGCCGGCCGCACCGCCCTGCAGGGCCGAGGGAATGAACACCGCCGCCAGCACCACGGTGATGGCTACCACCGCGCCGGTGATCTGGGTCATGGCCTTCTGGGTGGCGGCCTTGGGCGGCAGCTTCTCCTCGGTCATGATGCGTTCGACGTTCTCGATGACCACGATGGCGTCATCGACCACGATGCCGATCGCCAGCACCATCGCAAACAGGGTCAGCTGGTTGATGGTGAAACCGATGATGCTCATGCCCAGGAACGTGCCGAGCAGGGCCACCGGGATGACCAGGGTCGGGATCAGGGTGGCGCGGAAGTTCTGCAGGAAGATCAGCATCACCAGGAACACCAGCACGACCGCTTCGATCAGGGTCTTGACCACTTCCTCGATCGAGATCTTGACGAAGGTGGTGCTGTCGTACGGCGAGAACCAGCTGACACCGGCCGGGAAGCTCGGGGACAGTTCGTCCATCTTGGCGGTGACCGAATTGGCCACGTTCAAGGCGTTGGCGCCCGGCAGCAACTGGATCGCGAAGGCACCGGTGGGCTTGCCGTTGTACTGGGTGTCAAAGCCGTAGTTGTTCGCACCGAAGGCAATACGTGCGATGTCCTTGAGCAGCACGCGCGAGCCGTCGGCATTGGCGCGCAGGATGATGTTCTCGAACTCCTGCGGCGAGCTGAAGCGGCCTTCGGCCGAGACCGTGGCGGTGAAGTAGTGGCCTTCCGGGGACGGATCCGAGCCCAGCGAACCGGCCGCGAACTGCACGTTCTGGTCCTTGATCGCGGCCAGCACCTGGCTGGCGGACAGGCCGTAGCCCTGCATCTTTTCCGGGTTGAGCCAGATGTTCATGGCGTACTCGGAACCGAACTGCTGGGTGCTGCCGACGCCGGGAATACGCGAGATCTGGTCGAGCACGCGCGAACCGACGATGTCGTTGAGCGCATCCCGGTTGATGGAGGCATTGTCGGACTGCAGCGCCACCACCATCAGGAAGCCGGCGTTGGCCTTGGCCACCACCACGCCCTGCTGGGTCACCTCGGTGGGCAGGCGGGGGGTTGCCAGCGACACCTTGTTCTGCACCTGGACCTGGGCGATGTCCGCATCGGTGCCGGTCTCGAAGGTCAGGGTGATGGTGACGCGGCCGTTGGAGGCCGAGGAAGAGCTGAAGTACAGCAGGTGATCGATACCGGTCAGCTGCTGCTCGATCACCTGGGTGACCGACTTTTCGGCGGTGTCGGCGCTGGCGCCGGGGTAGGTGGCGCTCACCGTCACCTGGGGCGGTGCGATGCTTGGATAGGACTCCACGCCCAGGCCAAGGATCGAGATCACGCCCGCAAGCGAGATCAGGATCGCGACCACCCAGGCGAAGACCGGGTGTTCAATGAAAAATTTAGGCATGACGGATGATTCCCGTTATTGCTTGTTCGGTTCGGCAGCCGGAGCGGCGCCGGACGTTTCGGCAGCGGCGTCGGCTGGGGCGGCGGCGTCAGGCTTGGCGGCAGCCGCCGGAGCGGCCCCTGCCGGCGCAGCACCTGCCGGGGCCTGGCCATTGGCGTTGGCGGCGTTGGGGTTCCACGGGGCCGCCTTGGCCGGCGCGCCTTCCTTGACCTTCTGCACACCGGCCACGATCACCTGGTCGCCCGGTTCAAGGCCACCGCTGACCAGCCAGCTGCTGCCCTGCTGGCCTTCGCTCTTGACGTTCTTGCGGGCGACCTTGCCATCCTTGCCGACCACCAGCACGTAGCCGCCGGTGGTGTCGCGCTGCAGTGCCTGCAGCGGGACCAGGTAAGCGTTGTTGCGCTCGCCCAGGGTCGCCTGGAAGCTGACGAAGGCACCCGGCAGCAGGATCTGCTGCGGATTGGGCAGCACCGCGCGCAGCGACACCGCGCCGGTGGCCGGGTCGACCGTGGTCGAGGAGAAGTCCAGCGTACCCGGCTGGTCGTAGACGGTGCCGTCGGACAGCTTGACCTGCACGGTCGACTTGCCGTCACCGCTCAGCGCCACCTGGCCCTTGGCCTGCGCCGCGCGCATCTGGGTCAGCTCGTCCACGCTCATCGAGAAGTTCACGTACAGCGGATCGAGCTGGTCCACGGTGGTGAGCAGGGTCACATCGCCCTGGCCAACCAGCGCGCCTTCGGTGACCTGCTGCTTGCCGGCGCGGCCGCTGATCGGCGCGGTGACTTCGGCGTAGCCGAGGTTGATCTTCGCGCTGGTCAGGGCGGCCTGGGCCTGCTGCACGGCCGCTGAGGCGGTGCGTTCGGTGGCCTCGGCGGCGTCCAGGTCAGACTTGGATACGTACTGCTGCGGGGCCAGCGATCGGGCGCGGTTGGCGGCGGCCTTGGCGTTGGCATAGCTGGCCTGGGCCGAGGCCAGCTCGGCCTGGGAGGCGTTCAACGAGGCCTGCAGTGGCGCCGGGTCGATCAGGAACAGGACCTGGCCCTGCTTGACGTCGGCACCTTCCTGATAGACGCGCTTGAGCAGCACGCCCGGCACGCGGGCGCGCACGTCGGCGCTGCGGAACGGCGACAGACGGCCGACCAGCTCACGCTGCAGCGGCAGGGTCTGCGGCTTGGCTTCGATAACGCCCACTTCCGGCGGCGGGGGCGTCTGCTGCTCTGGCTTCTTGCAGGCGGTCAGTGCAACAGCAACTGCGCACGTCAGGGCAAGGGTGCGGAGTGGGGCGATCATCAGGAAAAACTCCGGTGTTGGTTTGAATGCGGAGCCGCGGCGGATTCCGGCGTGGCGAACGCGCGCAGGAAGCTGTCAACGGAGAATTCTGCCCAGCGGTGGCGCATGGCGGCGTCCTCCCGGTGGGGGGTATGGAAGCGCTGTTTCTCGAAATCCAAGCCGGCGATCATGCTCAATAGCAGTTCGGCCATGAAGTGCGGGTCGTCATGCCCGAGCTGGCCCAGGGCCATGCGGCTCTCAAGCCATTCAGCGACGTGAAGGATCAACGCCCCGGCGCCGTCGCGGTAAAGGGCGCGGGCTTCCTGGGGGAACTGGCCGGAGTCGGCTGCGATCAGGCGCCGGGCCTGGGCCACGTGGGGCTGGTTGCAGTGTTCGAGGTAGTCGGTGGCGAACTGCAGCAGGCTGCCGCGCAGGTCGCCCTCGTCCAGGCTGTGCAGCCCGGCGGTGGCCCGGCTGACGTGCCGCTGCATCACCCGGCGCAACAGTTCCTGCTTGCTGCCATAGCGGCTGTAGAGCGTCTGCTTGGAACACCCGGCCTGCTGCGCCACCGCCTCCATGCTGATCTGCATGCCCTGGGTGGCGAACAGGTCACGCACAGCATCGAACACGCGCTGGTCGCGCGCATCCAGGCAACTGGCGGCGGGGTGGGGGGGATTCACGCGGTGGACTATACCGTCCAGTTCAGAATTGGAGAAGTCTTGTGTTTTGACCGCTTTTGATACCCATCGTCAAGTTGCCACAGATTCGGCCGATGCTGCGTTGCGTAGAACTCTCAGGCTGCTATCCGTACTCGTACGAATTGACGAGCATGCCGATGCGCGTGACGTAAACGCCACCCAACCCGAATTGCCTTATTCCGTCCTGCAGCAAGGTATTTTTGTGCGGTAGGCCTACAATTTCATTTTCCCAACTGAGCAACACGCACCGCTCTGCCATGAAACCGCAAAAACCAGCAGCCAAGACCGTGAAAAACAAATCCAAACCAGCCGATACGCAGACTGTTTCGCCAGTGGGCTTCTCGCTGGAGCCGGTGTACACGGCCTTGCGCAAGCGCTACCCGTCCGCCGGGCAGGCCGAGGCAGTGGCGTTCGCCGCCGACTTCTACAAGCGCATGGAGGCGGACGAGTTCCCGCACCACACCGCCGAAGAGTGGGCTGCGCTTGCCGCCGACACGCTGGAGTTCGCGCGTGCCCGCAAGCCTGGCAAGGCCAACGTGCGCGTGTTCAACCCGAGCCTGAAGGGCAATGGGTGGGAATCGCCGCATACCGTGCTGCAGATCGTCAATGACGACATGCCGTTCCTGGTCGACACGGTCACCATGTCGCTGGCCGAGCATGGCATCGGCGTGCATGTCCTGGGCCACCCGGTGATCCGCTTCGGCCGTGACAAGGCCGGCAAGCTGGCCGGCGTGGGCGAGGGCAACCCCGAATCGGTGATGTTGCTGGAGATCGACCGCCAGCCGGCCGACGCCATGGCCGACGTCGAGCAGGCGATCACCAAGGCGCTCGATGAGGTGCGTGCCATCGTCGGCGATTGGGATGCCATGCGCAGCAAGGCCAAGAGCCTGGCCGACGACCTGGGCACCCGCCAGTTGCCGATCGACGCCGCCTCGCGCGCCGAGGCACAGGAGTTCCTGCGCTGGGCTGCCGACAACCACTTCACCTTCTTCGGCTATCGCGAGTACCGCGTGGAGAAGCAGGGCAAGGAAGACGTGCTGGCCCCGCTCAATGCGACCGGCCTGGGCCTGATGCGCGGCAAGGACACCTCCGCCGCCCGTCCGGTCAAGACGCTGGCCGCGCAGGGCCTCAACGCCACCACCGGGTTGAAGGATGCGCTGATCCTGACCAAGACCAATGCCCGTTCGCGCGTGCATCGCGCCGGTTACATGGATTACATCGGCGTGCTGGAATTCGACGCCAAGGGCAAGATCATCGGCGAGCAGCGCTTCCTGGGCCTGTTCACCTCCAGCGCCTACAACCGCCGCCCGTGGGAAATCCCGCTGGTGCGCCAGCGCCACGAATACGTGATGAGCCAGTCGGGCCTGGCCCCGAGCAGCCACAGCGGCAAGGCCCTTCGCCACATCCTGGAAACGCTGCCGCGCGAAGAGCTGTTCCAGTCCAGTGAAGACGAGCTGTTCCGCACCGCGATGGGCGTGCTGGGTCTGCAGGAGCGCGTGCGCAGCCGCCTGTTCCTGCGCCGCGACAAATACAGCCGCTTCATCTCCGCGCTGGTCTACCTGCCGCGCGAACGCTTCAACACCGATGTGCGCCTGCGCATCGAAGCCATGCTCAAGGACGCCCTGCAGGGCGAGTACGTGGACAGCTCGGTGGTCCTCGGCGAATCGCCGCTGGCCCAGGTGCACCTGATCGTGCGCCCGAAGGCTGGCCAGACCCTGGAAGTGGACACCAGCGAGCTGGAGCAGAAGCTGGCCCAGGTCCTGCGCAACTGGCAGGACGACCTGCGTGAAGCACTGGTGGCCCGCCACGGTGAAAGCGAAGGTCTGCGCATTGCCGCCCGCATCGGCAAGGCACTGCCGGCCGGCTACATCGAAGACTCCAGCACCGAGATCGCCGCCAACGACGTCAGCCAGCTCGACGCGCTGACCGGCCCGGACGACCTGCGCCTGAGCCTGCAGGCCGTGCAACGCGAAGGCGGCGAAGGCCTGCGCCTGAAGCTGTATCGCCAGCTGGACGATATTCCGCTGTCGGACGCGCTGCCGATGATGGAAAACATGGGCCTGCGCGTGATCGCCGAGCGTCCGTACCGCCTGACGGTCGACAACGCCCCGGTCTACGTGCAGGACTTCGAAGTGGAATCGGTGGCCGGTGCGATCGACGCCCCGAGCGTGGATGCCGCCTTCGGTGAAACCTTCGCCCGCGTGTGGCACGGCGATGCCGAGAACGACGGGTTCAACCGTCTGGTGCTGGCCGCTGGCCTGCATTGGCGCCAGGTGGCGATGCTGCGTGGCTACTGCAAGTACCTGCTGCAGACCGGCGTGCCGTTCTCGCAGGCCTATGTGGAAGGCACCTTCACCCGCTACCCGCTGCTGGCGCGCCTGCTGGTGGAACTGTTCGAAGCCCGCTTCGATCCGGCCACCGGCCACGAGAGCAAGGACGCCATCGCCGAGGGCCAGGCCGAGCTGCGCGCGCACCTGACCGTGCTTGCCGGCGGTGACGAGGCTACGCTGAAGGTGCTCAAGACCGTGGTCGATGCGCGCAAGGGCGACCGCACCGTGCAGATGGATGCCGCGCGCGACGCGCTGCTGAAGCTGATGGACCGCGTGTCCAGCCTGGATGAAGACCGCATCCTGCGCAGCTTCATGGGCGTGATCGACGCGACCCTGCGTACCAGCTACTACCAGACCGATGCGGAAGGCCGTCCGGGCCACGTCATCAGCTTCAAGTTCGATTCGGCGCTGGTGCCGGACCTGCCCAAGCCGCGCCCGTACCGCGAAATCTTCGTATATGGCCCGCGCGTGGAAGGCACCCACCTGCGCTTCGGTGCCGTGGCCCGTGGTGGCCTGCGCTGGTCGGACCGTCGTGAAGACTTCCGGACCGAAGTGCTGGGCCTGGTCAAGGCGCAGATGGTCAAGAACACGGTCATCGTGCCGGTCGGCGCGAAGGGCGGTTTCTTCGCCAAGATGCCGCCGGTGAACGGCGACCGCGATGCGGTGTTCGCCAACGGCGTGGCCTGCTACAAGCTGTTCATCCAGGGCCTGCTGGACATCACCGACAACATCGTCAACAACAAGATCGTGCCGCCGGTGGACGTGGTCCGCCACGACATGGACGACCCGTACCTGGTGGTGGCCGCCGACAAGGGCACTGCGACCTTCTCCGACATCGCCAATGGCCTGGCCATCGCGCATGGCTTCTGGATGGGCGATGCGTTCGCCTCCGGTGGTTCGGTGGGTTACGACCACAAGGGCATGGGCATCACCGCACGCGGTGCGTGGGAGTCGGTCAAGCGCCACTTCCGTGCGCTGGGCCGTGACAGCCAGAGCCAGGACTTCACCACGGTGGGCGTCGGCGACATGTCCGGCGACGTGTTCGGCAACGGCATGCTGCTGTCGCGCCACATCCGCCTGGTGGCCGCGTTCGATCACCGCCACATCTTCCTGGACCCGAATCCGGATGCGGCCAGCACGTTCGTCGAACGCGAGCGTCTTTTCACCGTGCCGCGCTCGAGCTGGGCCGACTACGACGCCAAGCTGATCAGCAAGGGCGGTGGCATCTTCCCACGCTCGCTGAAGTCCATCGAGATCACCCCGCAGGTGCGTGAGGCACTGGGCCTGGAGGACACCGTCAAGGCGATGTCGCCCAACGATCTGATGAGCGCCATCCTCAAGGCGCCGGTGGACCTGCTGTGGAACGGCGGCATCGGCACCTACGTCAAGGCGTCGACCGAGCAGCACAGCGATGTCGGCGACCGCGCCAACAACGCACTGCGCGTCAACGGTGGCGAGCTGCGCTGCAAGGTGGTGGGCGAGGGCGGCAACCTGGGCATGACCCAGCTGGGCCGCATCGAGGCTGCCCAGGCCGGCGTGCTGCTCAACACCGACTTCATCGACAACTCGGCCGGTGTGGACACCTCCGACCACGAAGTCAACATCAAGATCCTGCTCAACGATGTGGTGCGGGCCAAGAAGCTGACCGTTGAACAGCGCAACAAGCTGCTGGCGTCGATGACCGACGAAGTGGCCGCGCTGGTGCTCAACGACAACTACCGCCAGAACCAGGCCCTGAGCCTGATGGAGCGGATGGCGGTCAAGCGCCTGGGCTCCAAGCAGCACTTCATCCGCACGCTGGAGCAGCAGGGCCTGCTCGATCGCCAGATCGAGTTCCTGCCCTCCGATGCCGAGCTGTCCGCGCGCAAGGCACGTGGCCAGGGGCTGACCCGTCCGGAACTGTCGGTGCTGCTGTCCTATTCCAAGCTGGTGGCCTTCCAGCAGCTGCTGGAATCGGACATCCCGGAAGATCCGTACCTGTCCAAGGAACTGCAGCGCTACTTCCCCACGCCGCTGCAGAAGAAGTACGCCGATGCGATGGAGCGTCACCGCCTGAAGCGCGAAATCATCGCCACGGCCGTGACCAACCAGACCATCAACCGGATGGGCGCCACCTTCCTGATGCGCATGCAGGAAGACACCGGCCGCACCGTGGCCGAGGTCGCCAAGGCGTACACGATCAGCCGTGAAACGCTGGACGCGCGCGCGCTGTGGGCACAGATCGACGCCCTCGACGGCACGCTGCCGGAGTCGGTGCAGATCGACGCGCTGGAAGTGATCTGGAAGCTGCAGCGTTCGTTCGTACGCTGGCTGCTGTCGCGCCCGGGCGCCATGCCCGGCATCACCGAGGCGGTCAACCGCTACCAGGCGGCCTTCAACGACATCCGCGTCGCCTCCGRCGTGCTGCCCGATTCGCAGCGTCCGTCCTACGAGGCCAGCGTGGCCGAGTGGAAGGAGAAGGGCCTGCCGCCGGCCCTGGCGCAGCAGTTGTCCGAACTGCAGTTCCTGGAACCGGCGTTCGACATCATCGAACTGGCCCGCACCCGCAAGCTCAAGCCGGTGGACGTCTCCAAGGTCCACTTCCGCCTGGGCGACGCCCTGCAGCTGCCGTGGCTGTTCGAGCAGATCGACGCGCTGGAGGTCAACGGCCGCTGGCACGCCGTGGCCCGTGGCGTGCTGCGCGACGAGCTGGCTGCCCATCACCGCAACCTGGCTGCCCAGGTGCTGTCGATGAAGGGTGCCAGCGCCGAAGCCAAGGTCGCTGCCTGGATCGGTCGCGACGACAGCAGCCTGCGCTTCACGCTGTCGATGCTGGCCGAACTGGCCGAGCAGAAGACGCTGGACTACCCGACCGTGTCGGTCGCCGTCCAGCGTCTGGGCCAATTGGCCGCACACGGCGCGTAAGCGATAGCGCCGGGCGCTGCCCGGTGGCGTGAAAAGGAAACGGCCCCGCAATCGCGGGGCYGTTTTCGTTTCCGGTCGTGCCGGCCGCTGGCTGGCAATCGCATGGACCTGCCGGCGCGGACGCGTATCCGGTCAGCGGCCGGCACGACCGGGTATGCTCTTGCTGGCATACCCCACCCGGATCCACCGATGAGCGACACCCCCCGTATCGCCTTCCTGGCCAGCAACACCGAGGCCGCGCAGCAGGCCCTGGCCGCGATGCTGGCCCGTTATGGCGCGTGCACGCCCGAGCAGGCCGACGTGCTGTGCCCGCTGGGCGGCGATGGCTTCATGCTGCAGACCCTGCATCGCTACGCGGCGCTGGGCAAGCCGGTGTTCGGCATGAAGCTGGGCACGGTGGGATTCCTGATGAACCAGTTCCGTGACGACGACCTGCCGGCGCGGCTGGACGCGGCCGAGCCGGCGCACCTGCGGCCGCTGGAGATGCTGGCGCTGACCGAATCAGGCACCAGCACCGGATCGCTGGCCTACAACGACGTCTCGCTGCTGCGCCAGACCCGCCAGGCCGCGCATATCGGCGTGGACCTCAACGGCCAGGAGCGCGTGGCCGAGCTGATCGGCGACGGTGTGCTGGTGGCCACGCCGGCGGGCAGCACCGCCTACAACTATTCCGCGCATGGCCCGATCCTGCCGCTGGGCTCGCACACCATCGCGCTGACGCCGCTGGCCCCGTATCGCCCACGTCGCTGGCGCGGTGCGATCCTCAAGGCCGATACCGAAGTGCGCTTCCGCGTGCTGGATCCCTACAAGCGCCCGGTCAGCGTCACTGCCGATTCGCACGAGACCCGCGACGTGGTCGAGGTGACCATCCGCGAGTCGCGCGAGCGCCGGGTGACCTTGTTGTTCGACCAGGAGCACAACCTGGAAGACCGTATCCTCAGCGAACAGTTCATGTTCTGAGCCGGCCTGGCCGTGGCGGCCGCGCACTGTGGGACAATGGCTGGCCGGCCGCTGCGGCCGCATTGGATTGCTGAGTGCCATGGGCGACAACACCCCCCGTCTGCTGACCGTCGCGGTGACCTCGCGCGCGCTGTTCGACCTGGAAGAAGGCCACGCGCTGTTCGAGGCCGAGGGCGTGGATGCCTACGCCGAGTACCAGCGCAAGCACGAGGATGACGTGCTGCGCCCGGGCGTGGCGTTCCCGGTGGTGCGCAAGCTGCTGGCCCTCAACCAGGGCCAGTCGCCGGAGTCGCCGCGGGTGGAAGTGATCCTGCTCTCGCGCAATTCGGCCGATACCGGGCTGCGCATCTTCAACTCGATCCAGCATTACGGCCTGGGCATCATCCGCGCCACGTTCACCGCCGGCGAACCGACCTGGCCGTACGTGAAGCCGTTCGGCACCGATCTGTTCCTGTCGGCCAATCCCGAATCGGTGCGCCGCGCGCTGCTGCACGGCATCGCTGCCGCCACCATCCTGCCCAAGCCACCGGGCGAGACGATCGCCGCGGCCGAGCAGGTGGACATGGGGCGTCCGCTGGGTCAGCTGCGCATCGCCTTCGATGGCGATGCGGTGATCTTTGGTGATGAGAGCGAGCGCATCTCGCGCGAGCAGGGCGTGGAAGCTTTCGGCCGGCACGAGCGCGAGAACGCGCGCGAGCCGCTCAGTGGCGGCCCGTTCCGCAATTTCCTTTCGGCGCTGCACACGCTGCAGGCGGTGTTCCCGTCCGGCGAGGATGCGCCGATCCGTACCGCGCTGGTCACCGCGCGTTCGGCGCCGGCGCATGAGCGGGTGATCCGCACCCTGCGCGAGTGGGGCGTGCGCCTGGATGAGGCCCTGTTCCTGGGCGGCCGCCACAAGGGGCCGTTCCTGGAAGCGTTCGGGGCGGATATCTTCTTCGACGATTCGCAGCACAACATCGACAGCGCCCGTCAGCACCAGAGCGTGGCGGCCGGGCACGTGCCGCATGGCGTGGCCAACGACGGCTGATCGGCGCGTGGTCTTCCCACCCACGGTGGGGGGCTAACGGACCGGCAACACCATCGGCGGGGTGGCTTCTTCGTTGCCCAGCGGCAGGCGGATATCCACCAGCTTCCAGCGCAGGCCCGACCGCTGCAGCACGAACACCACCGGCTCGCCCTGCGCGGTACGGGTGGTGGCGGTGAAGCGCGACAGCGACTCGAAATGGTGCTCGGCCCCCTGCAGCGGCCGCGGCTTGCGCGGCGCGGCGTAGGGGTCGTTGCTTTCCAGGTCGTTGCTGGCGCGTTTCCACAGGGTGTGGCCTTCCATCAGCGCGCCGATCCCGGTCGGGGTCACCATCGCATCCACCGCGGTGCCGGTGAGCGTCTCGCTCGCCGAGAGCAGCAGCGCGCCCAGCAGGTTGGACTGCACGTCCGGCCCGGCGCGACGGACCACATAGTCGTTGAGCTGCGCGCGCAGGTTGGCGCGCAGCATCGGGAAGTCGACGTAGCGGTCGAGTTTGGCGGTATCGCGCGCCTCGATGGCCTGGGCCAGTCCGCGCACGGTCAGGTACGGGCCGCTGAACAGGATGCCTGCCAGCAACAGCAGCAGGGCCAGCAACAACCAGGGCAGTTTCTTCATTCGTCACGCATCGTCGAAAGGCACTGCGCCGAGCTTGCCGCAGTGCGTGTCAGCCGGTGTGAACACTACTGGCTGGGCGAACCGCCGCCACGCTGGAACGCGGCGACCAGGCGTGCGCGTTCGTCCGGCTGCAGCGCATCCACCCGGGTGTCCAGGATCTGCTCCAGATTGCGCACGCGGGTGGTCCCGAGTACGCCGCTGGCGATGCCAGGATGCTGCAGGACATAGGCGAACGCGGTCTGCGCGGGGGTCTGTGAATGTATCGCGGCCACCGCGCGCTGCATGTCGCGTGCACTACGCATCAACTGGCGGCTGGACGGTTTCAGCCAGGCGCGCGCCAGGTACCAGGCATCGGCCAGGCGCGGCACGCGGGGCCGTGCCGGGAGCAGATGGCCCTGTGCCAATACGGTGCCGGCCAGCACGCCGATGCCGGCATCGTGCATGGCCGTGATCAGCGGCTCGCGGTCCTGCTGCAGCGCGTTGTAGTCGATCAGCGCGACATCGAACAGCGCCGGGTGGTCGACCAGATGCTGCATGGTCGCGCCGGTGTGGGTATTGATGCCGAGCAGGCGGAACATGCCGTTGCGACGCATGCGGGCCAGTGCGCTGAGCAGTTCATCGTTGATCTGCGCCAGGCCGATGCCGTGCAGCTGGAAGATGTCCAGATGATCGCAGTGCAGGTTGCGCAGTGAGGCGGCGCAGCTGCGCTCGATCGCCTCCGGGGAGAAATCGCGTTGTTCGGCGCCGCTCACCCCGGCCTGGCCGGTCAGCGTGCCGCCCTTGCTGGAGATCACCAGGCCATCGCGTGGATGGTTGGCGAAGGCGCGTTGCAGGATCCGGCCCAGCCGCGGTTCGGCGTTGAAGGCCGAGTAATTGTGGCCGGTGTCGAACAGGTTGACCCCGCGCTCCAGCGCGCGCCGCACGATGCGTTCGGCCTCGGCTTCGGCGAAACGCCGGTTGCCCCAGAACCCGGAGCAGCCCAGGGCGATCTGCGATACCTGCAGGCCGCTGCGGCCCAGTGGCCGCCGCGGAAGGGGGGAGGGGGTTGCCATCGTGCTCAGAATTCAAGGTCCAGCGCGGCGCACAGGTAGTCCACGAACGGACCGAGGGTGACCAGGTCGGCGGCGATGGTCTGGCGCAGGCGCGGCCCGGTCATGGTGGCGTCGTCCAGCGAACGCCAGAACACCCAGTTGCGGTGCTTGAGGTCGTCGATGAATTCGAAGTCCGGCTCGAAGCCACGCGGCGGGCGCACCWGCTTCTCGCTTTGCTCGAAGTCGAACTTCTTCCGCAGTACCGGCGAGTGCGCGGCGGCCTTCCAGCTGCCCGGGTTGTCGACGATGAAATGCCGCACCTTGCGCTGCGTGGCCGGCTCGGGATGCCACAGGCCGGCACCCACAAAACTCTCGCCCGGCTGCAGGTGGATGTAGAACGACGGCGCGGGTACCTGCTTGCGGCGCTCATGGAACAGGCGCGCGCCCTGCCAGCTCTTGTAGGGTGACTTGTCGTTGGAGAAGCGCGCGTCGCGATAGATGCGGAACAGCGAGCCACCCACGCCACGGGGATCGGCGCGGAAGTGTTCGCTCACTGCCGCCAGGTCCGGCTGCAGGTCGGCGATCAGGCGCAGAAATGGCTGGCGCACATGCTCTTCGTATTGCGGCTTGTGTTCGTTGAACCAGGTCTTGTCGTTGTGGCGGGCCAGGCCGCGCAGGAAGGTGAAGCTCTTCGGACTGAAATAGCTGCTCACAGGCTCTGCTCCAGGTCGGTGCCCCAATCGCGCAGCTGCTGCAGCAGGGCGAGTTTGCCGGGGTCGGTGGCATGTTCGGTGGCCAGCGCGTCCAGCTGTTGCCGGAACTGCGGCAGGTTCTGCTCGCCCAGTGCGGCATCCCCGAGCAGGCGCTGGCGACGGTAGTCGTTCCAGCGGGTGCGCTCGGCCGCATCCAGGGTCGGCAGATGATTGCGCGCCCGGTAGCGGAACAGCAGTTCAGGCATGCGCGGATCGCGCAGGCGCTCGGCGAAGCTGGCCAGTTCTGTCGGGGGACTGGTGCGGATGCGGGTCATCAGCGCCTTGTCGCCATCGGCAAGGAAGCCGTCGTACAGGGACGCATCGACATCGCTCGGCGGCAACACGCGTTCGCCACCGAATACCTGCCGCACCTTCTCGGCCAGTGCCGGGGCGAGCTCGCGCAGGCGTGCGGCCTTGGCCTCGATCGCGGCCACGTCCAGGCCGAGGCGTGCATGGTCGGCGGCGCGCAGGTGGTTCCAGGCGACCAGCGCCGGCACCTTGTTGACGTGTACTTCCTTGAGCGGTACGCGCTGTTCGCCTTCGGCCAGGTCCGCCGCGCGGGTGTACAGGCGCGCGGCGATGGTTTCGGCCGGCAGCGCCAGCAGTGCGTCGATGTCGCCCTCCAGGTCGAACACGATGATGCGGTTGTTGATGTACGGGTGACGCGCCAGCGGCAGCACCGGTGCGGCGCACATGCGCTGGGCGGGATAACGCATCGAGATGTGCAGCACCGGCTGCATCGCATCGACGTCGAGCAGGCTGCCGACGAAACGTTTGTCGCGCAGCTTCAGCGCGTAGTCCCACAGGCGCGGCTGGGCCTGCTTGAACAGGCGTGCCATGCCGATGGTGGCGTGCACGTCCGACAGGGCCTCGTGTGCGTCGCCCTGACGCACGTTGTTGGCGGTGGCCAGGTGCTCAAGCTTGAACGAGGTGGCACCATCCTCGCGTTGCGGCCAGACCACGCCTTCGGGGCGCAGCGCGTGCAGCAGGCGCATCATGTCCAGCAGGTCCCAGCGCGAGTTGCCGTTGCGCCACTCGCGCTCGTAGGGATCGAAGAAATTGCGGAACAGCCCGTGGCGCACGAACTCATCATCGAAGCGCAGCGTGTTGTAGCCCAGCGAGCAGGTGCCCGGTCGCGCCATCAGGTCGTTGATGCGCGAGAACGCCTCGGCCTCGCTGACGCCGGTGGCAAGCGCGTGCTGCGGGGTGATGCCGGTGATCAGCGTGGCCACCGGCGAGGGCAGCAGGTCGTCGGCCGGCTTGACGTAGAAGCTGACCGGCGCCTCGATGATGTTCAGCTCGGCATCGGTGCGGATCGAAGCGAACTGCGCGACGCGGGTGCGCCGCGGGTCCTGGCCGAAGGTTTCCAGGTCGTAGAACAGGAAGCTGTCTGCCATCAGTGTGCGCCCTCCAGTACGGGCAGCTGCGTGTGCACGATGCGCTCCAGTGCAGGCCAGTCGATGTGGTCCAGGCTGTCGTGCCCGGCGGTGGCCTCTTCCAGGATGCGCCGCTGCAGTTCGGTGCGCTCCAGCGCTACCGCGTAGGGCGTGTGCAGGAAGGTCACCATCGTGTAATGCGGCACGAAACGGGTCGGCCAGCGCGCCTGCAGCGCCTGTTCCAGCTCACGCTGCAGCAGGAATGCCGGGTCGGCGACACGGTCGCGCATCTCCAGATAGTTTTCCAGCGCCATCTGCTGGATGGCTTCGGCATTCGGCTTGCGATCCGCTTCGAACGCGGCGAAGGCGTCGCCCAGCGAGTCCTGTTGCAGTAGGTGGCCAGCCAGCGCCACGCAGTCTTCGAACGCGCAGTTCATGCCCTGGCCGTGGAAGGGCACCATCGCATGGGCGGCGTCGCCGAGCAGCACGGCGCGGCCCTGCAGGTGCCAGTGGGTGAGGTGCAGCGTGCCGAGCAGGCCCGGCGGATGTTCTTCCCAGTCACGGCGCAGGTTGGGGATCAGTGCCAGCGCATCGGGGAAGTCACGTGCGAACAGCGCTTCGGCTTCGGCCCCGGTGGTGGTGGTGGCAAAGCTGGGATCGCCCTTGTTGGGCAGGAACAGGGTAACGGTGAACGTGCCTTCGTCGTTGGGCAGCGCGATGCACATGTAGTGGCCACGGGGCCAGATATGCAGGGCGTTGGCCTCGATGCGGAAGCCGCCATCGGCGGTGGGCGGGATCTCCAGCTCCTTGTAGGAGTGGTCGAGGAAGTCGATGCGTTCGTCCAGCGGCTGCTTGCGGTTCATCGCCGCGCGCAGTGCCGAGCCGGCACCGTCGGCGCCGATCAGGGTATCGAAGCGGATGTCGTGCGGCTGGTCGTCGCGGTCGTCGATGAAGCGTGCGTAGCCGGCGTCGAAATCGACCGTGTGCAGACGGCGATGGAAGTGCACGCTGGCTCCGGCATCTTCGGCCAGCTGCAGCAGGGTGGTGTTGAGGTCCTTGCGGTGGATGGACCAGATCACTTCGCTGTCGTCGCGCCCATAGCGCTGCAGCTGCGGCTCGCCATGGCGCGGGTGGATCATGCGCCCGCGCATCATCACCGCCTTGGCCATGACCGCGTCTTCGACACCGGCTTGGCGCAACGCGTTGCGGCCGCGCTCGGCCAGGGCCAGGTTGATCGAGCGGCCGGACTCGTAATCGCTGATGCGCGGGTCGCCGCGGCGTTCGTACAGGGTGATCCGCCAGCCCTGGCGGGACAGCAGGATGGCGAGCAGGGAGCCGGCCAGGCCAGCGCCGATGATGCTCAACGAGCGGGAGGGGGTAGCGATCAAGTCGGTGTCCGCAAGGGGGAGGGGGCGCGGCTTAGTGGCCGGCCCAGGCGTCCACTTCGTCGATGAAGTGGTGCAGGTCCTGGTAACGGTTGTACGCCGGGGTGGGCGAGATGCGGATGACGTCCGGTTCGCGCCAGTCGCCGAGCACGCCGACGGTCTGCAGGTACTCGAACAGGCTGCGGCCGCGCTCGCGCCCGCCGATGACGCGCAGCGAGAGCTGGCAGCCCCGGCGTTCGGGCTCGCTTGGGGTCAGCACTTCGAGCACCCGCGGCAGGCGGGCGCGCACGAGGGCATCGAGCAGGCCGGTCAGGCGCAACGATTTCTCGCGCAGGGCGGCGATGCCGCCGGCCTTGTCGACCACGTCCAGGGCAGCGCGCAGCGGCGCCAGGCCGAGCACCGGCGGGTTGCTGAGCTGCCAGCCTTCGGCGCCGGCGGTGGGCACGAACTGCGGGGCCATCTTGAAGCGGGTGGCTTCCTCGTGGCCCCACCAGCCGGCGAAGCGGGGCAGGGTGGTGTCGCGGTGATGGCGTTCGTGGACGAAGCAGCCGGCGACGGCGCCGGGGCCGGCGTTGAGGTACTTGTAATGGCACCAGATGGCGAAATCCGGGGCGATGTCGTGCAGTTGCAGCGGCACGTTGCCGACGGAGTGGGCCAGGTCGAAGCCGATGCGGGCGCCCTGCAGGCGCGCCATGCGGGTGATGGCGTCGAGGTCGAACACCTGGCCGCTGCGGTACTGCACGCCGGGCCACAGCACCAGCGCCAGGCGCGGGCCGTGTTCGGTGATGGCGCGTTCGATGGCCTTCAGGGAAATGGTGCCGTTGGGTTCGTCAGGCTGGACTTCGATGAGGTCGGTGGCCGGGTCGAAGCCGTGGAAGCGGATCTGCGATTCGACCGCGTGGCGATCGGTGGGGAACGCGCCGGCTTCGATGAGGATGGCCGGTCGCTGTGCGGTGGGCCGGTAGAAGCTGACCATCATCAGGTGCAGGTTGACGCTGAGGGTGTTCATGGCAACCACTTCGCTGGGCAGGGCGCCGACGATGCGGGCGAGCTGTTCGCTGACCAGGCGGTGGTAGCGCAGCCACTGGGTGTCACCGGTGAAGTGGCCTTCGACGGCCAGGCTGGCCCATTTGTCCATGACGTCCTGGACGGCGGCACGGGCGCCACGCGGTTGCAGGCCGAGGGAGTTGCCGACGAAGTAGGTCTGGTCGCGATGGTTGTGCTGGGGGAAGATGAATTCGCCGCGGATGGCGCGCAGGGGATCGGCGGCGTCCAGGGCAACGGCATGGGTGCGGCTGAGAATGTCGGACATGGTGCAACCCGCGTGACAGTGGCTGACAGTTTATCCGGTGGTGGGGGTGTGGGGTGTTGTGGGGTGTGTGTTGGTAAAGGCAACAGGCAACGCCAACCGCCAACCGCCAACGTCAACGTCAACGTCAACGTCAACGTCAACGTCAACGTCAACCGCAACGGCGTCCTGTGTGGGCGGTGGCTGGGCTGGCGCGGTGCGGGTGGGTTGCCGGGACACGCCGTAAACC
>NZ_JBFULC010000068.1:14549-34137 GCF_056400525.1 Stenotrophomonas sp. P5_A9 | reverse complement strand
CCATGGATGGCGTACGCGAGCCTCCAGGGATGGATTCACGGCGTGTCCCGCGAACTCACACACCCCCGCCCAGCCAAGGCGTACCCAGCCCCCCGCGTCCTGCTTCCTGCTTCCTGCTTCCTGCTTCCTGCTTCCTGCTTCCTGCTTCCTGCTTCCTGCTTCCTGCTTCCTGCTTCCTGCTTCCTGCTTCCTGCTTCAGGATTTTGGGCAACCCCAAACCCCAAATGGCCAACCCGCAACGTACTTGCTACCTGTCCCGCGAACCCCCACACACCCGCCCAGCCAAGGCGCACCTGGCACCCCGTGCATCACGCTTTCCGCCTTCAGGATTTTGGGGAAACCCAAGCCCCACAAGCCCTCCACGTGCCCCCGGTCACACCGTCATACGGCTGTAACAAAAACATCATTTCATAGCAGCGTCGCCGGAGAGACCGGCCCCTATCCCGCTACGGAGTGACGCATGAAACTGCACACGGCTGGCTTGACCGCCCTTTCCCTGGCCATCGCGCTGGGCCTTTCCGCCTGCAAGCCGGGCGCCGAAGGCCAGGCCGCCGCGCCGGCCACCGACGCACCCGCCGCAGCCCCGGCCGCCGGCGACAAGCTCACCGCCGAAATCTCCGGCGCCGGCGCGTCCTTCATCTTCCCGCTCGTATCCAAGTGGTCGGCCGACTACAACACCGCCACCGGCGCCAAAATCAACTACCAGTCCATCGGCTCCGGCGGCGGCATCGCCCAGATCAAGGCCGGCACCGTTGATTTCGGTTCCTCCGACAAGCCGCTGAGCAGCGAAGAGCTGGCCCAGGCCGGCCTCGGCCAGTTCCCCTCGGCCATTGGCGGCGTCGTCCCGGTCGTCAACATCGACGGCCTCGAAGCCGGCAAGCTGCGCCTGAGCGGTGCCCTGCTCGCCGACATCTTCCTGGGCAAGGTCAAGACCTGGAACGACCCGGCCATCGTCGCCGCCAACCCGGGCGTCAAGCTGCCTGACGGCAAGATCACCCTGGTCCACCGTTCCGATGGCTCCGGCACCACCTTCAACTTCTCCAACTACCTCGCCAAGGTCAGCCCGGACTGGAAGAGCAAGGTCGGCGAAGGCACCTCGGTGCAGTGGCCCGATGGCGTGGGTGGCAAGGGCAACGAAGGCGTCGCCTCGTACGTAAAGCAGATCAAGGGCTCCATCGGCTACGTCGAACTGGCCTACGCGCTGCAGAACGGCATGCCGTACGCCTCCATGCAGAACGCCGCCGGCAACTGGGTGCAGCCCACCGCCGACACCTTCGCCGCCGCTGCCGCCAGTGCCGACTGGGCCAGCGCCAAGGACTTCAACCTGGTCATCACCAACGCCCCGGGCGACCAGGCGTGGCCGATCACCGCCACCAACTTCATGCTCATGCACAAGCAGCCCAAGGATGCCAAGCGCAGCAAGGAAACCCTGGCGTTCTTCAAGTGGGCCTTCGAAAACGGCCAGAAGCAGGCCAACGAACTGCACTACGTGCCGCTGCCGGCCGAACTGGTCACCCAGATCGAAACCTACTGGTCCACCGAGTTCAAGTGAAAAAGCCGGGCCCGCGTGCAGCGCGGGCCTGACCGGTCGTAGGGCCGGGCGCTGCCCGGCAGCACCACGCTACGAACGTGTTGCCGGGCAGCGCCCGGCACGACCTCTTCTCTTTCCGGGCCCACGCCTTTCCCATGAATGCCATCGCCCTGCCTGTACCCGCACCGTCCAACCGCGACCTGCGTGATGCCCGCAACGACCGCCTGTTCCGATGGGTGCTGATCGCCACCGTCATCCTGGTGCTGGTCGCCCTGGCCTGCGCCGCGCTCTCCATGCTGTGGGGCGGCCGCCATGCCCTGCAGGAGCAGGGCCTGAGCTTCTTCTACTCGTCCGAATGGAATCCGGTCGAGAACAAATTCGGCGCCCTCGCCCCGATCTACGGCACCCTGGTCACCGCGCTGATCGCGATGGTCATCGCGGTACCGGTGAGCTTCGGCATCGCCTTCTTCCTCACCGAAGTCGCGCCGCGCTGGCTGCGTGGCCCGGTCGGTACCGCCATTGAACTGCTGGCCGGCATCCCCTCGATCATCTACGGCATGTGGGGCCTGTTCGTGCTGGTGCCGGTGATGACCGAATACATCACCCCGTTCCTCAACGACCACCTGGGCACGCTGCCGATCATCGGCCCGCTGTTCCAGGGCCCGCCGCTGGGCATCGGCGTACTCACCGCCGGCTTCGTGCTGGCCATCATGGTCATCCCCTTCATTTCCTCGGTGATGCGCGAAGTGTTCCTCACCGTGCCTACCCGCCTGAAGGAATCGGCGTACGCGCTGGGCTCGACCAAGTGGGAAGTCAGCTGGGACATCGTGCTGCCCTACACCCGCTCGGCGGTGATCGGCGGCATCTTCCTCGGCCTGGGCCGCGCGCTTGGCGAAACCATGGCCGTCGCCTTCGTGATCGGCAACAGCGTGCGTCTGTCGCCGTCGCTGCTGGAGCCGGGCACCACCATCGCCGCGCTGATCGCCAACGACTTCGGTGAGGCCACCGAAACCTACCGCTCGGCACTGCTGCTGCTCGGCTTCGTGCTGTTCATCGTGACCTTCGTGGTGCTGGCCATTGCCCGCCTGATGCTGATGCGCCTGGCCCGCAAGGAGGGCAACTGATGTCCACCGCCAACGCCCAACCGCTGTACCTGCGCCGCCGCATCGTCAACGTCGTCGCGCTGCTCATGTCCTGCCTGACCGCACTGTTCGGCCTGTTCTTCCTCGGCTGGATCCTGCTCACGCTGGCCTCCAAGGGCCTGGCCGGGATCAACCTGGACCTGTTCACCAAAATGACACCGCCGCCGATGCAGGAAGGCGGCCTGGCCAATGCGTTCTTCGGCAGCGCGGTGATGTGTGGCCTGGCCATCGCCATCGGGACGCCGCTCGGCGTGCTGGCCGGCACCTGGCTGGCCGAGTACGGCAACTTCCGCAAGACCGGCACGGTGGTGCGCTTCGTCAACGACATCCTGCTCTCGGCACCGTCCATCGTGCTGGGCCTGTTCGTCTACACCCTGTACGTGATGCAGACCGGCGGGCAGTTCTCGGCGTTTGCCGGTGCGCTGTCGCTGGCCTTCATCGCGCTGCCGGTGGTGGTGCGCACCACCGATGAAATGCTGCGCCTGGTGCCCTCGCAGATGCGCGAAGCGGCGCTGTCGCTGGGCATTCCGCAGTGGAAGGTGACCGTGCAGGTGCTGTACCGCAGCGCCGCGGCCGGCATCGTCACCGGCATCCTGCTGGCGCTGGCGCGCATCTCCGGTGAAACCGCGCCGCTGCTGTTCACCGCCTTCGGCAACCAGTACTGGAACAACAACGTGTTCCAGCCGATGGCCTCGGTACCGGTGGTGATGAACCAGTTCGCCGGCAGCCCGTATGAATCCTGGCAGACGCTGGCCTGGGCCGGCGCGCTGGTGCTGACCGTGTTCGTGCTGCTGGTCAGCCTCTCCGCGCGCGGCATCCTGCTGCGCAACCGTATCTCCAATGACTGACCTCTCCGCGGACCTCGCCATGAATGATCTCTCCAACGCCGTGCCGATGCAGCGCATCGTGGTGCCGGCCTCGCATCAAAGCCTGCAGACCCCGGCGCCGATCAAGCTGGCCGCGCGTGGACTGGACTTTTACTACGACAAGTTCCACGCACTGAAGAACATCGCGTTGGAAATCCCGGAAAAGCGCGTCACCGCGCTGATCGGCCCGTCCGGCTGCGGCAAGTCCACCCTGCTGCGCATCTTCAACCGCATCTACGCGCTGTACCCGAAGATGGAAGCGCGCGGCGAGGTGCTGCTGGACGGGGAGAACATCCTCTCGCCCAAGTACCCGATGAACCGCCTGCGCAGCAAGGTCGGCATGGTGTTCCAGAAGCCGGTGCCGTTCCCGATGACCATCTTCGAGAACGTCGCCTACGGCATCCGCCACCACGAAAAGCTGTCCAAGGCCGACATGACCGTGCGCGTCGAACAGGCACTGCGCCAGGGCGCGCTGTGGGACGAGGTCAAGGACAAGCTCAACCAGAGCGCGCTGGGCCTGTCGGGTGGCCAGCAGCAGCGCCTGTGCATCGCCCGCGCCGTGGCCCTGCGCCCGGACGTGCTGCTGCTCGACGAGCCGACCTCGGCGCTGGACCCGATCTCCACCAGCCGCATCGAGCAGCTGGTCGAAGAGCTCAAGCACGATTACACCATCGTCATCGTCACCCACAACATGCAGCAGGCCGCGCGCGTGTCCGACTACACCGCCTTCATGTACCTGGGCGACCTGATCGAACACGACCGCACCGAAGTGATCTTCTCGCAGCCCAACAAGCAGCAGACCGAAGACTACATCACCGGCCGCTTCGGCTGATCCCGGCCCGCCCACGAACCTCTGGATAGAACCGCATGAGCATTCCCAACGACCACATCGTCAAGAGCTACGACGAAGAGCAGCAACGCCTGGTGGCCGAGATCGTGCGCATGGGCGAGATGGCCGTCGCCCAGCTCGAGGCGTCCATGGACGTCATCGAGAAGCGCGACGACCACGCCGCCCATCGCATCATCGCCAACGATGAAGCGATCGACGCACTGGAACAGCAGATCAGCCACGACGTGATGCGCCTGGCGCTGCGTGGCCCGATGGCCCGCGACCTGCGCGAGATCCTCGCCGGCCTGCGCATCCCGGCCGATATCGAGCGTATCGGCGACTACGCCGCCAACGTGGCCAAGCGCTCGATCGCGCTGAGCAAGGTGCCGCCGCTGCCGCAGATCGAAGGCCTGCGCTCGCTTGGCCGGCTGGCCGCCGAGCAGGTTCGCCGCGCCATCCAGGCCTACCGCGACAACGACGCCGCCGCTGCCCTGACGCTGCGCGATGACGACGCGCGCCTGGACGCGCAGTACACCGCGCTGTTCCGCGAGCTGCTGACCTACATGATGGAAGACCCGCGCAACATCACCCCGTGCACGCACCTGCTGTTCATGGCCAAGAACCTGGAGCGGGTGGGCGACCATGCCACCAACATCGCCGAGAACGTCTGGTTCCTGGTGCACGGCGAGCAGGTCCTTCCGCCGCGCGAAAAGCGCGACGAAACCAGCAGCACCGATCACGTCTGAGTTCTCCCGCTGCAACAACAGCAAAAGCCGCTGCCTTCGGGTGGCGGCTTTTTTTGTCTTTCTCCCCTATGCGGAGCAAGCAGAAGCGTGCTTTGACCCTGTCCGGGCGCGGCAGTCGGTGGATCGGGCGCTGGGCAAAATATAGGAGGAGGCCGCCACGCGGCCAGGGGACATTTGCGCCAGGGGCCTGCCGGCCGCCACGGGGCTCTCACGCGCGCGACAGACCCGAGCGAAGACACAGCCCGATGCACACGTCGCGGGCACTGCCCGTCCGCACCCGTAGCATCGTCCTCAGGCTGCGACGGCCCTTGCACCAAGATGTTCCCCTCCGATGGGAGAAGCACCTTTATGGGTCTTTCTCCCGTCCAGATGGCAAGCATGGAGCGCGCCCTGCACCTTCCCGCCAGAGTCTTTGGAACAGCACGGTTCCCCGCCGGGGGAGAACAACCTTGTTTCTCGCGGAAGGCAGAATGCTGCTGGTGGTCCCTTCAGCGCGTGCCGGTTCACGGGCGGCATCGCAGGCTGCGCCTTCCGCAACAAATTGTATTCACCGATTGTTGAACTGCATGGGAGGATTCGTTGAGGGTTCGCAGGACATGATCCATCCAGGCGCTGCACCTGCGGCTCCATTCCGGGCCACTGGCTCACCACCAAAGGAGTTCCGTTTCGATGACCAAATCCACCCGTTCGATGTCCCTGCTGGCCGCCACCGCGTTGGCCGCTGGCCTGGGCGCCACTGCATCAGCGTCCGCGTTGAGCATGACCGACCTGGCCCAGGGCTACCTCGTTGCCGGCCAGGCCGCGACCAAGGCCGCCGAAGGAAAGTGCGGTGAAGGCAAGTGTGGCGCCCATGGCGACAAGACCGGCACCCAGGCCGCTGACAAAACGGCCACCGTAACCGGCGCCAAGGCCGCCGAAGGCAAGTGCGGCGCCGACAAGGGCAAGGGCACCGAGGCCGAGGCCAAGACCAAGGCCGCCGGCGACAAGAAGGCCGCGGAAGGCAAGTGCGGCGAAGGCAAGTGCGGTGCCAAGCACTGACCCCATCGCCCCGGGCATGCACCGGTCGCCGCTGCCTGCGGCGGCGACCGGGCTGGGCCTGCGCCGCGCACTGCTGCAGACCCTGCGTGATGCCCCGGCCGGCGACCTCGACTTCCTCGAATGCGCCCCGGAAAACTGGATTGGCGTGGGCGGCCCTGCCGGGGAGGCCCTGGCCGACCTCGCCCAGCGCTACCCGCTGAGCTGCCACGGCCTGTCCCTGTCGCTGGGCAGCACCGCGCCGCTGGACACCCGATTGCTTGCACAGGTGGGCCGGTTCCTCGACCAGCACCGGGTACCGCTTTACAGCGAGCACCTCAGCTACTGCAGCGACGATGGCCACCTTTACGACCTGCTGCCCATCCCCTTCACTGACGAAGCCGTGCACCACACCGCCGCACGCATCGCCCGCGTGCAGGATGTCCTGGGCCGGCGCATCGCGGTGGAAAACGTCTCCTATTACCTGGCACCGGAACCGGCCATGGACGAACTGGCCTTCACCAACGCCGTGCTGGCCGAAGCCAATTGCGACCTGCTGCTGGACGTCAACAACGTCTACGTCAACGCCTGCAACCATGGCTACGACGCCGACGCGTTCATCGCCGGCCTGCCCGCCGAGCGCATCGTCTGCCTGCACGTGGCCGGCCACCTGGACGAAGCTGCGGACCTCAAGATAGACACCCACGGCAGCGCCGTGATCGATCCGGTCTGGGACCTGCTGGCCCGCACCTACGCGCGCATCGGTGCACGCCCCACCCTGCTCGAACGCGATTTCAACTTTCCGCCCTACCCCGAACTGCGCGACGAATTGCGCACCATCCGCCAGCTGATGGCCGCGCACGCAGGAGCCCACCATGAGTGACGCACCGGCCCGCCTGCACGCCCAACAGCGGGCACTCACCACCCACCTGCGCGACCCGGCACAGGTGGCTCCGCCCGCCGGGCTGGACGCACGGCGCTTGGCGGTCTACCGGCGGTTGGTGTTCAACAACCTGCTGGGCCTGCTGGGCACCGGCTTTCCGGTCTGCGTGCAGCTGCTGGGCGATCCCGAGTGGACCGTGCTGGTAAGGCGCTTCGTGGCCGAACACCGCGCGCAGACCCCGCTGTTTACTGAACTGGCCGCCGAGTTCGTGCAGTGGCTGCAGGTCCAGCCGACGCTGCCACACCCGGCGCTGGCCGAACTGGCGCACTACGAGTGGGTGGAAACCGCGTTGTACCAGCTCGATGCCCAGCCGCTGCCGGCCACGCCCGGGCTGGACCCGATGCACGTCCCCCTGCTGCGCTCGCCGTTGGCGTGGCCGCTGCTGTACCACTGGCCGGTGCACCGGCTGGGCAGCGACGACGCTCCCCACACACCAGGTGACGACCCCACCGGGCTGCTGGTGCGGCGTGACCCGGATGGGCAGGTGCGTTTTGCGACCATCAGCCCGATGGCCGCGCACTTGCTGGAACAGATCGGCCAGCAGCCCGGCCATGCCGGCACGTGGCACCTGCAGCAACTTGCACGCGCCCACGGCCTGCCCGCCGATGCGCTGCTCGCCCCCGGGTCAGCATTGCTGCACCAGTTCCAGGACAGCGGCGTGATCGGCCCGGCCCCTCCCGCTTCTTGATCCCCCAACCAAGGATTCCGTTGATGAAGACACCGTATCTGGCCGCCCTGCGCGGCCGGCTGGACCCGCTCGGCCCGTGGATTGCCCCGCTTGGCCTGCGCCTTCTGCTGGCTTGGGAGTATTTCGAATCCGGCCGCGAGAAACTGCACGGCAGCAACTGGTTCGGCGAGCTGCAGCAGGCGTTCCCGTTTCCCTTCGACCAGGTACCGGCCAGCGTCAACTGGCAGCTGGCCACGTGGTTCGAACTGGTGGGCGCGGCCTGCCTGCTGGTCGGCCTGGGCACGCGCATGGCCGCCAGCAGCCTGCTGGTTCTGACCGTGGTGGCCACCGCCGCCGTGCATTGGCCCATGCACTGGGACGGGCTGGGCGAGTTGGCCATGGGTTATGCCATTACCGACCAGGGCTTTGGCAACTTCAAGCTGCCCGTATTGTTTATGGCCATGCTGCTGCCGCTGGTCCTGCAAGGGGCCGGCCCGCTGAGCCTGGACCGGTTGCTGCAGCGCTGTTTGGCACGCACGCCTTCGCTGGCCTGAGCGCGGGAGGCGTACAGTCCCCCTCTGCTAGAATCGCCGCATGACAGATGCCGCCTTGCCCCCCACCGCCGCTCCGGCGCCTGCTGCCCCGGCAGTGAACCTGGCCATGTCCCAGCGCTTCCGCGGCTTCCTGCCGGTAGTGATCGACGTGGAGACCGGTGGCTTCGACTGCAACCGTAATGCGCTGCTCGAAATCGCCGCCGTGCCGATCGAAATGGACGACAACGGCCTGCTCTACCCCGGCCAGACCGCCAGCGCCCACGTGATTCCGGCCGAAGGGCTCGAGATCGACCCGAAGTCGCTGGAGATCACCGGCATCATCCTGGACCACCCGTTCCGCCTGGCCAAGTCTGAAAAGGACGCGCTGGACCACATCTTCGCCCCGGTCCGCGCGGCAGTGAAGAAATACGGCTGCCAGCGCGCGATCCTGGTCGGCCACAACGCGCACTTCGACCTCGGCTTCGTCAATGCCGCGGTCAACCGCGTGGGCCACAAGCGCAACCCGTTCCATCCCTTCAGCGTGTTCGACACGGTCACCATGGCCGGCATCGCCTATGGCCAGACCGTGCTCGCGCGTGCGGCCGCCGCCGCAGGCCTGGGCTGGGACGCCGACGAGGCACACAGCGCGGTGTACGACACCGAGCAGACCGCCAAGCTGTTTTGCACCATCGCCAACGCGTGGCCGCGACCGTAGAGCCGACCGTTGGTCGGCTGCTCTCAAGCGCGGCACATACCCCCCGAAGGTAGAGCCGACCGTTAGTCGGCTGCTCTCAAGCGCCAGCCGCCTGCACACCACCCATCGCGTGCAGCCGACCAACGGTCGGCTCTACCGAGGTATCGATCATCGCGTGCAGCCGACCAACGGTCGGCTCTACCGATGTGTCGATCATCGCGTGCAGCCGACCAACGGTCGGCTCTACCGATGTATCGATCATCGCGTGCAGCCGACCAACGGTCGGCTCTACCGGGGTATCGATCATCGCGTGCAGCCGACCGACGGTCGGCTCTACCGGGGTGTCGATCATCGCGTGCAGCCGACCAACGGTCGGCTCTACCGGGTGTCGATCATCGCGCGCAGCCGGCCAACGGTCGGCTCTACCCGATCGCGGTGCGGTCGCGCCCCTCGCTCTTGGCCCGGTACAACGCGCGATCGGCGCGCTGATACAGCAGCATCGGGGTGCGGTCGGCCGCATCCAGCTCGACCAGGCCGGCACTGAAGGTCACCTTCAGGCCGGGCACGCCGGCCCAGTCCGGATGGTCATGGAACAGCCCGCGCAGGCGTGCGCAGACCTGCGCCGCTTCGGCCAGCCGGGTGTCATTGAGCAGCAGGGTGAACTCTTCGCCGCCGGTACGCGCCGGCATGTCCGAGTCGCGGCAGGCCGAGGCGATCACCCGCGCCACTTCCACCAGCACCAGGTCGCCGACGCTGTGGCTGTGCTGGTCGTTGACCTCCTTGAAGTGGTCGATGTCCAGGACCACCAGGCACAACGGATGGCCGCTGCGCTGGGAGCGGGCGAAATCGCGCGCCAGCGCTTCGTCGAACGCGCGCCGGTTGGGCAGCCCGGTCAACGCATCCTCGCGCGCCTGCCGCCCGAACTGCTCGGCCTGCACCGCCAGCCGGTCGGCCAGCTCGGTTTTTTCCTGGTTCAAGGCCTGCAGGTTGACCGTCTGCGCCTGCAGGTCGCGCGTGGCCTCGTCGACCATCCGCGCCAGGCGGATGTTGCTGGCCTTGTAGCGGTTGATCAGATAGCGGTACAGCGCGATCAGCCCGGCCACCAACAGCAGCACGCCGATCAGCTGCACCGTGCGCCGCTGCCACAGGAACGGTTCAACGGTGAACTCCCATACCGCCTCGCTGTCGCTCCAGCTGCCGCCGGGATGCGCCGCGGACACGTGCAGGGTGTAGTTGCCCGGCGGCAGGCCGACGAATTCGACGCTGCGCTGCTGGCCGCGTTCGATCCAGCCATTGTCCAGCCCGGTCAGCTTGGTGCGGTAACGGATCCGCTCGGACATCAGGTAGCTCAGGCCCACATAGCTCACGCTGAGTCGACGCCCGCCAGGGATGCTGTTGTGGTCGCTGCCCTGCCAGTGCAGCGGCTTGCCATCGACCAGTACGTTCTCGATCACCGCCGGGGGTGCCAGCCGCTCGCGGAAGCGCTGCAGACGCAGCGGGTCGACGGTGCTCAGGCCGCCGGCGGTGACCACCCAGAACGTGCCGTCCTGGCGCAGGATCRCCGACGGCCCGGAGCTGCCGTTGGCCTGCGAGTTGGCCATGCCATCGATCTCGTTGTAATGCTCGACCTCGATCCGCTGGGCACGGCCATCGGCGACCTGGTTGAGCATGTCCATGTCGGTGCGCAGGACCCCGCGGTTGCTGCTGATCCAGACGTTGCCGACCCGGTCGGGCACCAGTTGGAACACCGTGTCCACCGGCATGCCCTGCTCCAACCCGACCCGCGCCAGCGTGCCGTCCTCCCAGCGGTACAGGCCACGGTCGCTGCTGATCCACATCGCATCGTCGATCTGCTGGAAGCCGAACACGCTGCGGCCACCGCCCAGCGGGGCCAGGTCGATGCTCTGCACGCGATCACCGCGCAGCACCTTGATCCCTTCGATGGTGCCGATCCACAACGCGCCATCGGCGTCGTGTGTCATCGCAGTGATCAGCCCACCGGGCATTCCGGGCATGTCGGGCACGTGCACGCCGTTGCCGTCGATCCGCACCACACCCTTCTGGGTGCCGGCCCACACCGCGCCGGCGCGGTCCACGCTCATCGCGCGGATGTTGCCGCCCGGCAGCCCGTCGGCGGCGCCGTAGATCCGCCGCGTGCGGCCCTGTGCATCCAGCCGGAACACGCCATCGCCGAAGGTGCCTACCCACAGGTCGCCGTCATGGTCCTGGGCCAGGCTCAGCACCGAAGGCGTCTTTCCGCCGCTGTTGTGCAATGCAACCGGTACGAACCGGCCCTGCGCATCGCGACGGTCCAGGCCGTTGGCGCTGCCGATCCACAGTTGCCGATTCTGGTCTTCCAGCACCGTGCGTACGTAATCGCCACTGAGTCCATCGCGCTCGGTGAAGCTGCTGAACAAGGTTTCGCGCAGGCGGTACAAACCGCCGTTGGCGCCCACCCAGATGCTGCCCTCGGCATCTTCGCGCAGGCTCACCACCCGTCCGCCCGGCAGCGACAACCCGTTCGGCAGGCGCTCCAGCCCGTGCCGCGACAAACGCAGCAGTCCCTGGTTCTCGGTACCCAGCCACAGGTCGCCATGCCGGTCCTGCAGCATCGCGGTGATATGCATCACCCCGGGCAGGCGGTGCTGCAACTGCGGCAGCCCATCCTGCATGCGGTAGACGCGCTCGCCGGCGACGATCCACATCACCCCGTCCGGGGCGCGGTATGGCCAGACCAGGCCACGGCCCAGCCCGAAACTCTCCGGCGCGCGCCGCAGCACGCCGTCGTTGTCGCGCACCACCAGCCCGTCCAGCGTGCCCACCCAGACCCGGTCCTGCGCGTCCACCACCAGCTTGGTGAAGCTCATCGCCATCGGCACGTCGGCCGGCGGCTTCTGGTACTGGAAGGTCCCGTCCGGGCCGAGGCTGCCGATGCCCTGGCCTTCATACAGCAGCCACAGCCGCCCATGGCTGTCCATCTGCATCGCCTGGATCAGCACCTCCGGCGCGCCCGGTGCGTGTTCGAACACCTGCCAGCGTCCATCCGCGCCACGCCGGGTGACGTTGCCGCGCGAGTCGCTGATCCACAGCGCACCGGCACGGTCGACGAACAGCGCGCCAACACCGTTGTCGCGCAGGCCCGGCTTGGTGCTGCGGTCGAACACGGTGAAATCCAGCCCGTTGTAGCGCACCAGGCCTTCCCAGGTGGCGAACCACAAATGCCCTTCCGGGGTCTGGGCGATGTCGCGCAGCGAGTTGTGCGGCAGGCCGTTGCGCGAGGTCCACACATCGGTGGCGTAATCGCGCAGCGGCGGCGGGCCGTCCTGCGCCGACAGCGGCCACGGCAGTGCGCAGCACAGGCACAGCCACAACAGGGCTGCGCCGAGACGCCGATGGACACTGCGTTGTACCGGCCGCCACCGGCTACCGCACCCCGCTTGGCTCATCCGTTAGGACCAGCCAGGAAACGGGCGGGAGGCCGTGCGACGGGCGGCGGTGCACTGGACTTGCAACCGACGGGGAAAGGCGCGCTCATGCGAAAGTAAGCGGGTGGGGTTGCCCATAGTAGGCAAAACCACGCCGCTTTGTGTCGAGAGCGCTCAGGCAGGACGGCTGCCCGCCGCGCGCAGGCTCGCCGGCCACTCCACCACCGCCTCCAGCCCGCCCAGCGGATGGTTGCGCAGCGCCAGCCGCGCGCCATCCTTTTCGGCCAGCGCCCGCGCGATGGTCAGGCCTAGGCCGGCGCCGCCGGTTTCGCGCGAGCGCGAGGTCTCCAGCCGCACGAACGGGTCGAACACCGCCTCCAGCTCGTCGTCTGCCAGGCCGGGTCCCCGGTCGCGGATGCGCACCACCACCTTGTCCGCGTCCTGCTCCACGCTGACCCGCGCCGACTGGCCGTAGGTCACCGCGTTGTCCACCAGGTTGGAAAACAGCCGATGCATAGCCAGCGGCCGCAGCATCAACACCGCGCCGCTGGGCTCGTCGAAACGCACGTCGGCGCCGGCTTCCACGGCGTCTTCGACGATGCTCTCCAGCAGCGAATCCAGGTCCAGCGCTGCACGTTGCTCGGCACTTTCGGCACTGCGCGCCAGCTCCAGGCCCTCGCGGATCAGCGCCTGCATCGCGGCCAGGTCGCCGATCAGGCGCTCGCGCAGGGCGTCATCGGTGACGTTCTCCAGGCGCAGGCGCAGCCGGGTGACCGGCGTCTGCAGGTCGTGGGTGATCGCCGCCAACATCTGGGTGCGCTCGCCGAGGTGCCGCTGCAGGCGTTTCTGCATCGCGTTGAAAGCTTCGGCGGCGCGCTTGACCTCCAGTGGCCCGGTCACCGGCATCGGCGCGCCCTGCAGGTCGTCGCCCAGCGCGGCGGCCGCCGAGGCAAGCCGCTGCAATGGCGCACTGGCCATCCGCGCAACCACGTAGGCCAGCACCGCGATGGCCATCACCAGCAGGGTCAGGAACAGCGGGTCCACCGCCAGGATGCCGTTGTGCGCCACCGCCGGCGAGTCCAGCGCCAGCTGCAGCGGCGTGCCATCGCTCAGGCGCAGCGCCACCATCCGGCACTTGGGCGGGATGAAGGCCGGATCGCGCTCGCGCGGTGGGCCGTTGCGCGGTTTCTTCGGGTGCGGCAGTTCGGGCAGACGCGGCAGGCACGAACGGAACGAGGTAAAGGCGACCTGGCTGCTCGACACCGGCCCCGGCCGGTCATCCAGGACCTCCATCAGCGCGGCATCCGGCGGACCTACCCGTGCGCCCGGCGGCAGCCGCCGCACGCTCGGACCACCGCTGTCGAGCAGGCGATCGCGCAGCTCGGGATTGCCATCGAGCATGTTGACGAAGCCCTGCAGGCGGTCGGCGATGCGGTTGAGATTCTGCCGCTCGAACTCCTGCTGGCGCTTGGCGCTGGCCAGCATGGTCGCGCCGATCGCCGCCACGCTCATGCCCAGCAGCAGGATCAGGAACAGGCGCCCGACCATCGAGGCGAAGAACCGACCCAGGCGTTTCATTCCAGGGTAACTGCCGTGGCCAGCACATAGCCTTCGTTGCGCACGGTCTTGATCAGCCCATCGCTGCCACCGTCATCGGCCAGCTTGTTGCGCAGCCGGCTGACCTGCAGGTCGATCGCCCGATCCTGCGATTCATAGCTGCGGCCACTGCTCAGCGCCACCAGCTGTTCGCGCGACAGGACCTTGTTGGCATGCCCGACAAACACCCGCAGCAAGCGGAACTCCGCCCCGGACAGCACCACCACGCGGCCATCGGGATCGAGCAGGTGGCGATGCTCCAGGTCGAAGATCCACTGCGAGAAGCGTGCCCGGCGAATCGCCAGCGGCTCCAGATTGGCCGGCAGCGCTTCGGTACGGCGCAGCACGTTGCGGATGCGCGCCAGCAGCTCGCGCGGCTCGAACGGCTTGCCGAGGTAATCGTCGGCGCCCATCTCCAGGCCCAGCACGCGGTCGATCGGCTCGCTGCGTGCGGTGAGCATGATCACCGGCGTGCTCGACCGCGCGCGCAGATCGCGACACAGGGTCAGGCCATCTTCGCGTGGCAGGTTGAGGTCGAGCACGATCAGGTCCACGTGCTCGCGCTCGAGGACCTGGCGCATGGCCTGGCCATCGCTGGCGGTACTGACCTGGTAGCCGGCGCGGCCAAGTTGTTCGGCCAACAGCTGGCGGATGTCGTGGTCGTCGTCGACGATCAGCAGTCGATGCATCGGATTGGGAGTCTCCATGCGGCCATGATCCCCTGTCGGGAGCTGAACCGCATCCAGTGGTTTGCGTACGCATGTTTCAAAGCAGGCAACAGACACACGGCGACATACAAAAGCAGGCCTTTGGTTACGCCCCGACACAGGGCGAGTGTTGAGCCGCACGGGTGCGGTCTTCACAATGCTGACAACGCCGCATCCCGGCCTGCCGAGTAGACGATCATCGTGAAGCCCCGCCTGCCCATCACCCGTCGCGGCCGCGTGCTGCTGTTGATCGCCGTTGTCGTCGTGCTGGCTGCGATTGTCGCATGGTACCTGCGCAAGCCGACCGCCCCGACCCTGGCCACCACCCCGGTCGGCCGTGGCGACATCGAGCAGACGGTAGAGGCCACCGGGGTGATCGATGCCTACAAGCTGGTCAGCGTGGGCGCGCAGGCCTCCGGCCAGATCAAATCGCTGCGGGTGCAGCTGGGCGATACGGTCAAACAAGGCGACCTGATCGCCGAGATCGATGCCACCACCCAGCAGAACCAGGTGCTCAACGCCGAGGCCACGCTGGACCAGGTCAAGGCGCAGCGCGCGGTGCAGCAGGCCAGCCTGCGCGAGGCCGAGCTGGAATTCGCGCGGCAGCAGCAGATGCTGGCCGCCGAAGCGACCTCGCGGGCCGAATACGACGCCGCCGACGCCAAGCTGAAAACCGCCCGCGCGCAGATCCAGTCCTACGATGCGCAGATCAAGGGCAGCGAAACCGAGCTGGGCACCGCCCGCGCCAACCTGGCCTACACCCGCATCACCGCGCCGATGGACGGCACCGTGGTGGCGGTGGTCGCCGAAGAGGGCCGCACCGTCAACGCCAACCAGACCGCACCGACCATCGTGATGCTGGCGCGGCTGGACCTGGTCACAGTCAACGCCGAAGTTTCCGAAGCCGACGTGGTCAAGATCAAGGCCGGCATGCCGGTGTACTTCACCACCCTGGGCGAGCCGGACCGCAAGTACCACGCCACGCTGCGCCAGATCAATCCGGCGCCGTCGTCGATCGCCAACGACAGTTCGTCCAGTTCCAGTTCCTCCAGTTCCAGCTCCAGCAGCGCGGTGTATTACAACGCGCTGTTCGACGTGGAAAACCCCGACGGCACGCTGCGCATCGACATGACCGCGCAGGTCTCGGTGATGCTCAGCCAGGCCAAGGGCGTGCTGACCATTCCCGCCGTCGCGCTGGGCCCGAAGACCCGCGACGGCCAGCACATGGTGCGCGTGGCCGACAAGGACGGCGTGCCGACCCCGCGCAAGGTCAGGATCGGGATCAACAACGGCGCCAATGCCGAAGTGCTGTCCGGGTTGCAGGAAGGCGAGAAAGTCGTGGTCGGTGAAGGCGGTGCGGCCGCCACCGGTGCCGGCGGTGGCCGCCGCGGGGGCGCGCAGATGCGCATGGGCGGGGCCGGCATGGGCGGGCCGCGTCGATGAGTCCGGCCTCCACGGGCACGCCGCTGCTGCGCCTGCGTGACCTGCGCCGCGAGTTTCCCGCCGGCGATGACACCATCGCGGTGCTGCGCGACGTCAACCTGGACATCGGCGCTGGCGAGATGGTCGCCATCGTCGGCCAGTCCGGCTCGGGCAAGTCGACGCTGATGAACATCCTCGGCTGCCTGGACCGCCCCACCCGCGGCAGCTACCAGGTGGCCGGGCGCGAGACCGGCAGCATGCTGCCGGACGAACTGGCGGCGCTGCGCCGCGAGCATTTCGGCTTCATCTTCCAGCGCTACCACCTGCTCGGCGACCTGGATGCGCGCGGCAACGTGGCCGTGCCGGCCGTCTACGCCGGCAGCCCGGGGCCGGTGCGTACCGCGCGTGCCGAACAGTTGCTGCAGCGCCTGGGCCTGGGCGACCGCATGAACCACACGCCCGGCCAGCTTTCCGGCGGCCAGCAGCAGCGCGTGTCGATCGCGCGCGCGTTGATGAACGGTGGCGAGGTGATCCTGGCCGACGAACCGACCGGCGCGCTCGACACGAAATCCGGTGAGGAGGTAATGGGCATCCTCGGCGAGCTGCATGCCGAAGGCCACACCATCATCATCGTCACCCACGACATGAGCGTGGCCGAACACGCACAGCGCATCATCGAAATCCGCGACGGCGAGATCATCGCCGACCGCACCAACCCCTCCGCGCCCAGCTACCGCGCGCAGCGCGAGCCGACCGTGGCCGCGGGCGGCGGCAACAGCTGGCGGGCCGCCCGCGATCGCTTCACCGAAGCGTTCCGGATGGCGCTGCTGGCGATGAACGCCCATCGTCTGCGCACCTTCCTGACCATGCTCGGGATCATCATCGGCATTGCCTCGGTGGTGTCGGTGGTGGCGATGGGCAACGGTTCGCAGCAGCAGATCCTGCAGAACATCAGCGCGCTGGGCACCAATACCATCGATGTCTATCCCGGTCGCGGCTTCGGCGACATGCGCTCGGCGCGCGTGCAGACGCTCAAGGCCAGCGATGCCGACGCGCTGGCGCGGCAGAGCTATGTGGACAGCGCCACTCCCAGCGTGTCCTCGTCGGTGACTGCGCGCTACCGCAACCAGTCGGCCACCGCGCAGGTCAGCGGCGTGGGTGAGCAGTACTTCCGGGTCAAGGGCGTTACCTTGAGCGCGGGCAGCTTCTTCGACGGCGATGCGGTCAAGGGCCTGGTCCAGGTCGCGGTGATCGACGAGAACACCCGTACCCAGTTTTTCCCGTCCGGTGAAGATCCGATCGGCCAGGTGATCCTGCTCGGCAACGTGCCGGTGCGGGTGATCGGCGTCGCACAGCGGCAGAGCTTCGGCATGGGCAGCAGTACCAGCCTGGGCGTGTGGGTGCCCTACACCACGGTGATGTCGCGCATGCTTGGGCAAAGTTACGTCTCCAGCATCACCGTGCGGGTGGACGACAGCACACCGATGGATGCCGCGCAGGCCGCGATCTCCAAGCTGTTGATCATGCGCCACGGCACCGAGGACTTCTTCCTCAGCAACAGTGCCGAGATCCGCGAAACCATCGAACAGACCACGCGCACCATGACGTTGCTGATCAGCGCGATCGCCGCGATCGCGTTGCTGGTCGGCGGCATCGGGGTGATGAACATCATGCTGGTGTCGGTCACCGAGCGCACCCGCGAGATCGGCGTGCGCATGGCCGTCGGCGCGCGGCAGAGCGACATCCGCCAGCAGTTCCTGATCGAGGCGGTGCTGGTCTGTCTGCTCGGTGGCCTGCTTGGCGTCGGTCTGTCACTGGTGGTCGGCTGGTTGTTCGGCAAATTCGCCCCGGATTTCCAGATGCTGTTCTCGACGGCCTCGATCGTCGCCGCGTTCGCCTGCTCCAGCCTGATCGGCGTGGCGTTCGGTTTTCTTCCGGCGCGCAGTGCCGCCCAACTTGATCCCGTGGAGGCGCTGGCGCGCGAATGATGAATCCCCTTTTCCCGCTCATCCGCGGCCACCTGCGCCCGCTCGCCCTGGCCTGCGTGACCACGCTGGCTGTGTCGGCCTGCGTCAGCACCGGCCATTACGCCGTCGACGCTCCCAGCGTGCCGGCCAGCTATGGTCGCGGCGATGCCTCGCGCAATGTCCCCACTGACGTGGTGGAGACCCTGCCGCATACCGACCGCACCGAGGTCCGCGACGATCCCTGGTGGACCCAGTTCGGCGATCCGCGCCTGGCGCGGGTGATCGACCGCGCCCTGGCCGCCAACACCGACCTGGCCTCGGCCGGGTTGGCCGTGCAGCGCGCCCGCCTGCAGGCCGGGCTGGCCGACAACGCGCTGTGGCCGCAGCCTTCGGGCAGCGTCGGCAGCAACGGCAGTCGTCCGATCGACCAGGGCGCGCAGTGGAACCGCGGCAGTTCGGCCAGTGTGTCGCTGCAATGGGAAATCGACCTGTGGGGCCGCCTGCGCACCCAGCGCGACATCGCCCAGTGGGAAGCGCAGGCGCGTGAGGAAGACCTGCAGAACACCGCGTTGCTGGTGATCGGCGACGTCGCCACGCAGTACTGGACGCTGGCCTTCCTCAATCAGTCGATCCGCGCCGGCCAAGCCAACCTGGACCGCCTGCAGCGCACCCGGCAACTGGTGCAGGCTCGCTTCGACGCCGGTGCGGTATCGCGCCTGGAAGTCCGCCAGGCCACCCAGAGCCTGGAAGCGCAACGGGCCACGCAAAGCGCGCTGGAACAGCAGCGGGTGGCCAGCCGCAACGCGTTGACGGTGCTGCTGGACGGGCAGCCGTGGCCGCTGGACGACGAGCCGCAGCAGTTGCTGGACGGTGGACGCCCGGTGGTGGCCGAAGGCCTGCCGGCCGAACTGCTGGGCCGGCGCCCGGACCTGCGCGCGGCCGAACTGAGGCTGCGCAACAGCCTGAAGACGATCAAGGTCACCGCCACCCAGTACTACCCCGCGCTGAGCCTGACCGGCAGCGTCGGCAGCAGCGCGACGTCGTTGTCGAACGTGCTGCAGAACCCGGTGGCTACGCTGGGCGCCGGTCTGTCGTTGCCGTTCCTCAACATCGGCCAGGCGCGGTTGAACACCCGCCTGGCCGGCACCGATTACCAGATGGCCGCCAACGACTTCCGCCGCACGCTGTACACGGCCCTGTCGGAGGTGGACAACGCGCTGTCGGCACGCGAGCAGTTCGCCACCCAGGTGGCGGCCTCGCAGGCATCGTTCGATGAAGCGGTGGAGATCGAGCGGATGTACGAGGTGCGCTATCGGGTCGGCGCCACCGACCTGCGCACCTGGCTGGAAGCGCAGCAGACCCGCCGCGATGCGGAGCTGTCGCTGGCCTCGGTGAAGCAGAAGCAGCTGATCAACGATGTAACGTTGTTCAAGGCGCTGGGCGGCAGCGCGCGGTAACCGTAGAGCCGACCGTTGGTCGGCTACCCACCACCACGTAGAGCCGACC
>NZ_JBFULC010000068.1:0-14523 GCF_056400525.1 Stenotrophomonas sp. P5_A9 | reverse complement strand
GCTCGGCTCTACGGGTGCGCGGTTACAGACCGCGCTGGCGGACTGCTTCGAACAGGCTCACGCCGGTGGCGACCGACACGTTGAGGCTTTCGATGTCGCCCGGCATCGGGATCTTGACCAGGCTGTCGCAGTTTTCACGGGTCAGGCGGCGCAGGCCGTCGGCTTCGCCGCCGAGCACCAGCGCCACGTTGCCCTTCAGGTCGATCGAGTACAGCGACGCGGTGGCTTCACCGGCCAGGCCGTAGATCCACACGCCCAGCTTCTGCAGGTCCTTCAGGCAGCGCGACAGGTTGGTCACCGCCACCACCGGGATGCGGTCGGCAGCGCCGGCCGATGTCTTGCGCACGGTCGCGTTGACCGTGGCCGACTTGTCCTTGGGAATGATCACCGCCGTGGCACCGGCCGCCGCCGCGCTGCGCAGGCAGGCGCCGAGGTTATGCGGGTCCTGCACCTCGTCGAGCACCAGCAGCAGGGCCTTGCCCTCGGCGGCCTCGACCAGGCCTTCCAGTTCGTTTTCACCGTAGGTGCGTGCCGCCTGGTAGCGCGCCGCCACGCCCTGGTGTCGCACCGAACCGCCCACGCCGTCCAGCGCCTGGGTGTTGACCTTGCGCACGTCGATACCCTTGCGCCGCGCATTCTCTTCAATCTCGACCAGACGCGGATTCTTCGCGCTGGCTTCGATCAGCACCTCGCGGACGTTCTCGGCATCGTTCTCGATCGAAGAGGCGACGGCGTTGACGCCGACGATCCACTGGCTTTGCTTGCTCATTGCGGGGGCACGACCGGTACAGGGGGTGGTAATGGTAGAGCATCGGGGCCCGCCCTGCCCTGCCGGGCGTTCACCCCACGGCCCACGGGGCCCTGGCGACCTACTGGGCGGGCCGCGCAGGCGCGGGCAGATCCGCACTTTTCACGCCCTGCGCCCTACCCTCACGGGGTGTCGTGGTCAGGGTGCTGATGAGAGACCAGCCCCTGCAGCAGCGCCATTTCCGGATCGTCCTCGTCGCGGATGTCGGCCAGGGTGCCCAATCCATCCACGAACGGGAGCTTGCTTTCCACCCCGTACTGCACGGTCGGTGGCAGGCGGGCGGGATCGTCGAAGGCACCGGCGGCGACGGCCATGCCGTCGGGCGCTTCATACGTCAGCGGCGTGCCACATTCAGGGCAGAAGCCGCGCTTGACCAGGTTGGACGAGGCGAACCGGCGTGGCTCGCCCCGGGTCCAGGTGAATTCAACCCGGCGTACCGAGACCAGCGGCGCGTAGTAGGCACCGAACGCTTTCTGGCACATGCGGCAGTGACAGATCGAACTGTCGGTCAGTTCGCCACGGACGTGGAAGCGGATCGCGCCGCATTGGCAGCCGCCGCTGTATTCGGGGAGGTCGTCGGGCATGGGATGCGCTCCGATCGTGGTGGGTATGGAGCCGGCTGGGGCCGGTACTCCGATCGTTGTATGCGTGGAGCCGGCCAACGGCCGGCACTACCGGGGCTGCGCTCCGGGTGGTCCCGGTACGCGCGTCGTTCAGTACTTCTGTTTCTTGCGCTTGGCGGGCTGACCACGCGGCGGCAGCTCGGCCGTCTCGTCGTCATTCTCCTCGACCAGGCGGAAGTCGATCTTGCGCTCTTCCATGCTCGCCTTGAGCACCAGGATCCGCACCCGGTCACCCAACCGGTACGCCTTGCCACGGCGTTCGCCGCTGAGCGTCTTGCGGGTGGCGTCGAACTGGTAATAGTCGTGCGGCAGCTGGGTCACGTGGACCAGGCCGTTGACCTTGGACTCGTCCAGTTCGACGAACAGGCCGAAGCTGGTTACGCCGCTGATCACGCCATCGAACTGGCCACCGACGTGCTTTTCCATCCATGCCGCGCGGTAGCGCTCGTCCACTTCACGCTCGGCCTCATCGGCACGGCGTTCGCGTTCGGAGCACTGCACGGCCAGGGCGGCCATTTCGCGTGCCGAGTAGGTGTACTTGTCCAGCGAGCCGCCCGACAGCGCGTACTTGATCGCGCGGTGGACGAGCAAATCCGGGTAACGACGGATCGGCGAGGTGAAGTGTGCGTACGCATCCAGCGATAAACCGAAGTGCCCCTGGTTGTCCGGCGCGTACACCGCCATGCTCTGGCTGCGCAGCAGTACCGATTCCAGCAGGGCCGCGTCCGGGCGCTCGCGCACCTTTTTGAGCAGCTTGGTGTAATCGCCCGGCTGCACCTTGGCCCACGGCGGCAGGCTCAGCTTGAATTCCTTGAGGAACTCGAGCAGGTCGTCGTACTTGGCTTCCGGCGGCTTGGCGTGGTCGCGGTACGGCGCCGGCACCTGCTTGTGCAGCAGGTACCGCGCGGCCTGCACGTTGGCCGCGATCATGCATTCTTCGATCAACTTGTGCGCATCGTTGCGCACCAGCATGCCGGCCTGGGACACCTCACCGGTGTTGTCCAGCACGAAGCGCACTTCGGAGGATTCGAATTCGATCGCACCGCGACGGGTACGCGCCTTGGCCAGCACCTTGTACAACTGGTGCAGGTGCTCCACCTGCGGCAGTACCGCGGCGATCTGGTTGCGCACCGCCACGTCGTTCTCGCCCACCGCCTGCCAGACCTGGTTGTAGGTCAGGCGTGCGTGCGAATTCATCACTGCTTCGTAGAAGCGCGAATGGATCACGTCACCGTCGCGGTTCACCTGCATGTCGCAGACGAAGCACATCCGGTCGACCTTGGGCATCAGCGAGCAGATGCCGTTGGACAAGGTCTCCGGCAACATCGGCACCACGAAGCCCGGGAAGTACACCGAGGTGGCGCGCTTCTGTGCTTCATCGTCGAGCGGGGTGCCCGGACGCACGTAATTGGACACATCGGCGATGGCCACCACCAGGCGGAAGCCTTCGGCGTTGGGTTCGCAGTAAACCGCGTCATCGAAGTCCTTGGCATCCTCGCCATCGATGGTCACCAGCGGCGTGGTGCGCAGATCCACGCGCCCACCGATGCTGTCCGGCTCGACCACCATCGGCACCGCCGAGGCCTCGTTGAGCACCTCCTGCGGGAACTCGAACGGCAGCTCGTGGCCATGGATCGCGGTTTCCACGATTAGCGATGCGGTCAGCTTGTCGCCAAGCACCGCGATGATGCGGCCGATCGGCGGGCGACGCGTGTCCGGTGCCTGGGTCAGCTCGCAGACCACCAGCTGGCCGTCGCGGGCATCGCCGGTCTGGTCCGGCGGAATCTGTACGTTGCGCTGCACGCGCTTGTCGTCGGGCACCACGTAGTTGATGCCGAACTCGACGCTGAAGCGGCCGATCAGGCGGGTCATCCCGCGCTCGAGAACGCGCGCGATGCTGCCTTCGCGACGGCCACGGCGGTCGATGCCGGTGACGTTGGCCAACACGCGGTCGCCGTGCATGACCTTGCGCATTTCATACGGCGGCAGGAACAGGTCATCCCCACCCTCCACCGGACGCAGGAAGCCGAAGCCTTCCGGGTTGGCGATGACCACGCCGGTGATCAGGTTGGTGGCCTGCACCGGGGCAAAGCCGCCGCGGCGGTTTTGTACGAGCTGGCCGTCTCGCACCATCGCGCCCAGGCGCTTGCCCAGTGCATCGGCGCGGTCGGGCTCGGTCAGGCCGAGGTGGACGCCGATCTCGTCAGCGGTCTGCGGACCGTCGCAGCGTTCCAGCAGCTGCAGGATCGCCTCACGGCTGGCGATCGGCTGCGCGTAGCGCTCTGCTTCGCGCGCGGCGTGCGGGTCGACGACGTTCATGTCGGTAGATGTCGGGTGCGGGCGGCGGCGGGTCGGGATCGGCGCGCCGGCGTCCGGTTTCGGACCGCCACGGTTGCCGCCACGCGCTGGCGCCGGGGTGTTCATCGATTCGGGCATCCACGGTGGCAGCTTGCCCGCCTTCTTGGCGGCAGCGCGGGGCTTGCCCGACGGACCGGCAGCCTGGGGCACCGGGGACTTGGGGGCTTTCGCGCCCCGGGTCGGTTTCTTTGGTTTCATTGCCCTCCATGGTAACCGCTGACGGTGTGCAGAGGCAGTCGAGGCGCATCCATATGCAGGTTTGTGAAGAAATTTCGTAAAAGCGTTGACAAGGGCCGTCGGCATCTCCACAATTCGCCTCCTGAGTCGCCCAGGTGGCGGAATTGGTAGACGCACTAGCTTCAGGTGCTAGCGGGGGCAACTTCGTGGAGGTTCGAGTCCTCTCCTGGGCACCATGACTCAGACAATGATCAAACCCGCGCAAGCGGGTTTTTTCGTTTCCGGGGCCTGCCCACGTCACCCTGGCCGGGTCAGGCATCGGGAATGTAGTAGCGGCGCGCCAGTCCCGCCCTTCCCGGGAAGTGCTTGAACCAGGGCCGGGCGGCATCGATCACTGCCGCCACGTCCGCATGCGCCATCAGCCGTTCCACATAGGCAGACAGTGCCGCATGCGCATCCGGCAGCGGCACGTAAGCCACGGCGTAGAACAATGCCGGCGCCGCGGCGCAGTCGGCCAGGGTGAAGGCTTCGCCCGCCAGCCAGCGACGCCCGTCCAACTGCTGGTCCAACAGGGCATAGCTGTTCAGTAGGGTCGCGCGGGCGGCCTCGGTCGCAGCGCCATTCCCGTCGCTGCCCGGCTTCAGCAGGGCAGCGGTCAGCGCCTGCATCGGGGTCATCACGTACAGGTCGCAGACCCGGTCCCAGAGCCGCACCTCCAGGGCCTGCGCCGGGTCCTGCGGAAGCAGCCGCCTACCGTCGGCGGCGTGATGAAGCTGCAGGTGTTCGATGATGATGCTGGTCTCGCCGATGGGCGCGCCCTGCTCCACCAGCAGCGGCATTTTGCCCAGCGGCCACAGCGCCCGGAACGCGGCTCGCTCGACCGGGTCGCCGAGGTTCAACAGGCGCTCGTCCAGCGCCACACCCAGCACGCGGGCGGCGATCAGCACCTTCTGGCAGCACGAAGACAGCGGGTGGACATGCAGGATCGGGGTCGCCATGGGAACGCCTTGCTGCTTAGTGGGGCGAGTATTTTCAGTCTCTGCCGCCCCGGTCAAGCCGCGCCGCGCCACCCGCCAGCGCTCTCGCTCGGATGTGGCTTGGGCATGCATTGACAGTGTTCGAATGCTTCCGCATAATTCTCCGCCTGAGTCGCCCAGGTGGCGGAATTGGTAGACGCACTAGCTTCAGGTGCTAGCGGGGGTAACTTCGTGGAGGTTCGAGTCCTCTCCTGGGCACCACGACTCGGTAAATGATCAAACCCGCGCAAGCGGGTTTTTTCGTTTCTGGCGTTCGATGACACGCGCTTGGAACGCACGACTTTCGCGACATGCAGCGCGGTGATGTGGCAGCGCGCGACCGTCGAAATTTTCCGCGACATGCTGTTGACACAATTTCAGTTCTCCCGCAGAATTCTCCTCCTGAGTCGCCCAGGTGGCGGAATTGGTAGACGCACTAGCTTCAGGTGCTAGCGGGGGCAACTTCGTGGAGGTTCGAGTCCTCTCCTGGGCACCATGACTCAGACAATGATCAAACCCGCGCAAGCGGGTTTTTTCATGTGTGGGGTTTGGGGTTTGTTTCTTTTTTTAGAAGCCAAGGCCAGAGCCCAGAGCCAGAGCCCAGAGCCAGTGCGTTGCGTTTTTGCCTGCGCCGGGCTGGGCGGGGATGTGTGAGTTCGCGGGACACGCCGTGAATCCATCCCTGGAGGCTCGCGTACGCCATCCATGGCGTACGACGGTCCCGCGAACCCACACACCCCCGCCCCAGACAGTGGGCCGGTGCGCATCGAAGAAGCAGAAGAGCGAAGGACAAGCACGGCAGAACTCGTGCTCGTTTTTGTGCTCGTTTTTGTGCTCGTGGGTGTTCGTGCTCGTGGGTGTGGGTTTGGGTTTGGGTTTGGGTTTGGGTGTGGTTGGTTTCGGTTTCGGTTGTGGATGTGGAATTGGTGTTGGCTGTTCGTTGCGTACCAGCCAACTGTCTGGGATGGGTACGGGTGGGTTGGCGGGACCGTCATGCGCCATGGATGGCGCATGGGAGCCTCCAAGGATGGATTTACGGCGTGTCCCGCCAACCCACCCGTACCCATCCAAGCCCGTAGAGGCGCACACCCACAGCCGTTGCCCTGCCGTTGCCCTGCCGTTGCCCTGCCGTTGCTCTGCCGTTGCTCTGCCCCTGCTCCACCTTCGCCTCGCGCGCAAAAACAAACGCCCACAAAAAAACCCCGCCTTCCGACGGGGTTTTTTCGTATCAGCTCACCCGCTGATCAATGCCCACCGGCCGACGCTGCACCTGCGCCCGCACCGAACGGCGGTTTGGCCAGCCACAGGAAGGCGATGATCGCCAGGAAGATCCAGCCCAGCAGGAAGAAGATGTCGTTGAAGCCCATCTGCGAGGCCTGGTGGTTGATCATGTTGTTCAGTACCGCCGCGCCATGTTGCACGTCACCCTGCCCCATCGCCGCCACCTGATCCTGCATGCCCGGCTGATAGACCGAAATGTGCTCGGTCAGATCCGCATGGTGCACCTGCGTCCGGCGCGCCCACAGCCACGTCGTCAACGATGCCGCGAAACTGCCGCCCAGCGTCCGCAGGAACGTTGCCAGGCCCGAACCCGCCGCGATCTCGCGACCGTCCAGGTCCGACAGCAGGATCTGCAGCACCGGCATGAAGAACAATGCCACGCCGATGCCCATGATCAACTGCACGCCCGCCACGTGGGTGAAGTCCACCTGCAGGTTGAAGCCCGAGCGCATGAAGCTGGTGAAGGACAGGAACACGAACGCAAACGAAGCGATCATCCGCATGTCGAAACGCGACGCATATTTGCCCACGAACGGCGTCATGATCACCGGCAGGATGCCGATCGGTGCCGTCGCCAGGCCCGCCCAGATCGCCGTGTAACCCATGTCGCGCTGTAACCACTGCGGAATCAGCAGCGACACACTGAAGAAGGCCGCATACGCCACCACCATCGCCAGCGTACCGGCGCGGAAATTGCGGTGCCGGAACAGCTTCAGATCCACGATCGGGTCCTTGTCGGTCAGCTCCCAGATCAGGAACACCGTCAACGCCACCACCGCCACACAGGCCAGCACCACGATCTTGGGAGAGGAGAACCAGTCTTCGTCGTTGCCCAGGTCGAGCACCAGCTGCAGTGCGCCCACGCCGATCACCAGGGTGATCAGGCCGACGTAATCCATCTTCGGCTTCTCGATCTGCTCCGGGCGGCCCTTCAACTGGCTGCCCACCACCATCGCCGCGAAGATACCCAGCGGCACGTTGATCAGGAAGATCCATTCCCAACTGTAGTTGTCGGTGATCCAGCCGCCCAGGATCGGGCCGCAGATCGGCGCCACCACCGTGATCATCGCCAGCAGCGCCAGCGCCTGCCCACGTTTTTCGCGTGGATAGATCGACACCAGCAGGGACTGGGTGATCGGATACATCGGCCCGGCCACGAAGCCCTGCAGCGCGCGCGACAGCACCAGCATGCCCATGCTCTGGGCCAGGCCGCACAGCAGCGAGGTGATCACGAAGGCCAGCGTCGCCCAGATGAACAGCTTGCGTTCGCCGAAGCGGCGGCTCAGGAAGCCGGTCAGCGGCAGGGCGATCGCGGTGCTGACCGCGAACGAAGTGATGACCCAGGTGGCCTGCTGCGAACTGGCGCCGAGGTTGCCGGCGATGGTGGGCAGCGAGACGTTGGCGATGGTGGTGTCGAGCACCTGCATGAACGAGGCCATCGCCAGGCCGACGGTGCACAGCGCGACGCTGGGCGGCAGGAAACCGGCGGCCGCACCGGGCGCCGACGGTGCGCCCGGGGTGCCGGGCGCGGCGGGAGCTTGTGCGGACATGATGGCCTCAGTTCGCCTTGGCCTGCTGCGGCAGGTTGCCCTGGATGATCATATGGATCATGTCATCGGCGCTGTGCAGCTGCTTGGCGTAGACGTCGGTGTCGAACACCTGGCCCTTGGCAAACTGCGTCGGCAGCACGGTGCCCTTCTGGTCGCGCAGGCTCACTTCGGCCTTGATCGACAGACCGATGCGCAGCGGATACTCGGCCAGCTGCTTGGCATCGATGGCGATGCGCACCGGAACGCGCTGCACGATCTTGATCCAGTTGCCGCTGGCGTTCTGCGCCGGCAGCAGCGAGAACGCCGAACCGGTGCCCAGGCCCAGGCTATCGATGCGCCCCTTGTACTTGACGTCACCGCCGTACAGGTCCGAACGCAGCTCCACTTCCTGGCCCAGGCGCATGTGGCGCAGCTGGGTTTCCTTGAAGTTGGCTTCCACCCACATCTGTTCGGTGGGCACCACCGCCATCAGCGCAGTGCCCGGCTGCACGCGCTGGCCGACCTGCACCGAGCGACGGGCGACATAGCCGCTGACCGGCGCGACGATGCCGGCGCGGGCGTTGTTGAGGAACGCCTGGCGCAGCTGCGCGGCAGCGGCCTGCACGTCCGGCTGGGTAGCGATCACGGTGTCATCGACCAGCGCATTGCTGCGCTCGAAGGTTTCGCGCGAACCGGCCACGGCCGCTTCGGCGCCGGCCAGCTCGTCGCGGGCGTGGGCCAGTTCTTCGTTGGAAATCGCACCGGTGGCGGCCAGCCCCTTGCGGCGGTTGAAGTCCTCGCGGACCCGCTTCAAGGTCACCTGGCGCGCGTTCAAATCCGCCTGCGCGCCTTCCACGCTGCGGTAGAGGCCGCGCGTCTGGCGGACGGTCTTGGCCAGGTTGGCTTCGGCCTGCTGCAGTGCCACCTCGGTATCGGCCGGGTCCAACTGCACCAGCAGCTGGCCACGTTCGACGCGCATGCCGTCATCGGCGTTGATCGCCACCACGGTGCCGCTCACCAGCGGGGTGATCTGCACCTGGTTGCCCTGCACGTAGGCATCGTCGGTATCTTCGAACCAGCGGCCGAACATGAAGTACCACAGGGCCAGCGCGGCCAGCAGCAGCACCACGATGACCAACAGGCCGCGCAGCAGCTTGCCGCGACGGGACGGAGCTGCCGGGGCGGCAGCGGGAGCGGATGTCTGGCTCATGGGATGTGTCTCAGGAATGCGTGGAATCGGGGGTGGCGGCAACCGGGGCAGCGTCGCTGGACGGCGTAAAGCCGCCGCCCAGTGCCTGGCTCAGTCGCACCGAAACAAGGATCTGACGCGACTGCAGCTCGGCCAGTCGCTGCTGGGAGGCCAGCAACTGCTCTTCGACACTGAGCACGTCCAGGTAGCTGCCGATGCCGGCGCGGTAACGCTGGTCGGCCAGGTCATGGGCGGCACGTGCGGTGCTTACCGCCTGGGCCTGCGCAGCGGCCTGGTCGGCCAGCGAGCGCACCGCGTTGACCTGGTCGGCCACATCGCGCAGTGCATTGACCACCGACTGGTTGTAGTCGGCCACGGCCAGGTCGTACTGGGCATCGGTCTTGTCCAGGTTGGCACGCAGGCGGCCACCGTCGAAGATCGGCAGGCTCAGCGCCGGACCGAGGAAGGCGAAGGTCGAACCGCTCTTGAGCAACTGGTCCACTTCACTGGACACGACCCCGCCGAGCGCGGTCAGGTTGAGGCTGGGATAGAACTGCGCCTTGGCCGCGTGGATCTCGCGACCGGCCGCTTCCACCCGCCAGCGCGCGGCGACGATATCCGGGCGACGCCCGAGCAGTTCGCTGGGCAGCACGCCCGGCAGTTGCAGTGCCAGCGGATTGAGCATCTGCGGGCGCACGATCTGCAGGCCGCGGTCCGGGCCCTGCCCGACCAGCGCGGCCAGCGCGGTGCGGGCCTCGTCGATCTGCTGCTGCGCGGCCTGCCGTTGCTGCTGCGCGGCCGGGATCCGGGCTTCGGCCTGGCGGGTCTGCAGGTCGCTGTCGATGCCGGCGGTACGCCGTTGCCGGGTCAGGTCCAGGGTCTTCTGCGAGCGCGCCAGTTCTTCGCTGGCCACATCGTGCAGCGTCCACGCATAACCCAGCTGTGCGTAGGCTTCGGCGATGGCCGCCGACAGGTTCAGGCGCGCAGCCTGGGCATCCACTTCGGCGGCATGCCCGCTGTCCACGGCCGCTTCCCAGGCGGCGCGCTTGCCGCCCCACAGGTCGATGCCGTAACTGAAACTCAGATAGGCCTGGCCGCTGCCGGCATAACTGCCACCCAGCTCGTCGCCGACCATGGATTCGGGCAGGCGCACGCCGGTGTAGCCGCCGGAGGCGGACAGCTTGGGCAGGCGGTCGGCATGGGCGGTACCGATCTGCGCGCGGGCCTGGCGCAGGCGGGCATCGGCCGCATCCAGCCCGGGATTGCGCTGCAGGCCTTCGGCGATCAGAGCATCGAGCTGGGGATCACCCAGCGCGCGCCACCAGTCGGTGGCGGGCCAACCGGGCTGGCTCAGCCCGCTGGCGGCCAGGGTGCGCTGGGTCTGCAGGCTGTCGGGGTCGAGCAGCCGGCCGTGCGGCGCCAGGCCGCGGCTGCTGGCACAGGCGGCCAGCGCAAGCGCCAGCACGGACAGCAGCACCGGCCGCAACGGGCGCAGTGAAATAGTGCGATCAGGGAAGGAGGTCATGGCGTAATCAGGGAGTCACGTACACGGGTCATGAGGGAAAGCAGGTGGGCGCGCTCGTCCGTGGAGAGATCGCGCATTGCGTCGTCGATGGTCTGGTCGCCGCGCTGCTTCAGCCGGGCCCACAGTTGGCGGCCTTCATCAGTCAATACGATCTGCAACGCACGCCGGTCCTGGGCATGCGGCTCGCGCCGCACACAGCCCATTGCTTCCAGCTTGTCCAGCAGGCGGGTCACCGCGCTGGGCACCTGGTCCAGGGCCTGGGCCAACTCGTTGGCGGTGCACGGGGCCTTGACCGAGAGCACCTTCAATCCGAGGTAGTGGGTAAAACCAATGCCGAGGTTTTCCTCAGCCATCGACGTGTCGAGCTGACGGACCAGGCCGTCGCGCACCTGGCGCAACAACAGGCCGAAGCTGGGGGGAGTGGCTTCAGGACAGATCATCATGCGGCGCACTTTACTTCCAGAAGATATATTTCTCAATGGAACTATTCAATCTGGAACAAAATGCTGTGTTGCACCGAACAGAACGCTGATGGGGGTGGGACACCTTAATAGCCAGCCCTGATGGCCCGGTATTACAATCTGGACAATGAATAGCATTTTCAGGCCAGAGGACGCCGTACTCCCCCCGCCGCTGGTACGCCACGAGGTGCTGGACTGGCTCGAGCGCGACGACGGCGTGCCGGTGCTGGGCTTCCAGATCGAGAGCGCGCGCGGGCTGGAACGCGAGATCGACTGGCATGAGCACCGCCGGGCCCAACTGATCTGCGTGGAGGTCGGGCTGCTCAACACCCGCACCCGCCACGGCAACTGGTCGCTGCCGCCGGGCTGCGCCGGCTGGATGCCGCCGGGCGAGCCGCACACCGTGGACATCTCCGGACCGCTGCGTGGCTGGGGCCTGATCATCAGCCCGGCGCTGGCCCATGACCTGCCCGACGAGCCCTGCGTGATTGCCATTTCCGACCTGCTGCAGGCGCTGGCACTGCGGGTGACCCGCTGGATGCCCACCCCCAAGGCCGATCTGCGCCAACAGCACATGATCGAGGTGCTGCTCGATGAGATCCGCAATGCGCCGCGCCAGCGCATGCACCTGCCGATGCCGCAGGACCGGCGGCTGCTGCGGATCGCCTCGCAGCTGATCGCCGATCCGGCCGACGGCCGCAGCCTGGAACAGTGGGCGCACTGGGCCGGGCTGTCGCCGCGTACACTCACCCGGCACTTCCGCGACGAGACCACGCTCAGCTTCGCCCAGTGGCGCCAGCAGGCGCGCCTGGCCGAGGGTCTGCGGCGTCTGTCGGATGGGCACAGCGTGTCCGACATCGCCTACGAGCTGGGTTTCAGCAGCCCCAGCGCCTTCGTCACCGTGTTCCGCCGCCACTTCGGCTGCCCGCCCGGGCGCTACCTGGCACGGACCGGACACCCCCTCAATCCATCACGCGGCTTGGCATCCCCGGCCGCATCCGGATAATCGTCCGCCTGCGAGGGCGACAGCCGTCGCCGTCCCTTGCCACAGGTAACAATCCCGCATGACCGATCTTGCCCGCCCCGCGTTCCACGGCTTTGAACAGCTGCCCCTGCGCGAGTACGCCGAACGGGCGTACCTGGACTATTCGATGTACGTGGTGCTCGACCGCGCACTGCCGTTCATCGGCGACGGCCTCAAGCCGGTGCAGCGCCGCATCATCTATGCGATGAGCGAGCTGGGCCTGAATGCCGCCTCCAAGCCGAAGAAATCCGCGCGTACCGTCGGTGATGTGATCGGTAAGTACCACCCGCACGGTGACAGCGCCTGTTACGAAGCGCTGGTGCTGATGGCCCAGCCGTTCTCCTACCGCTATCCGCTGATCGAGGGCCAGGGCAACTTCGGTTCCACCGACGATCCCAAGTCGTTCGCGGCCATGCGTTACACCGAGTCCAAGCTGACCCCGATCGCCGAAGTGCTGCTGGGCGAAATCAACCAGGGCACCACCGACTGGACCCCGAACTTCGACGGCACCCTGGAAGAACCGACCTGGATGCCGGCGCGCCTGCCGCACCTGCTGCTCAACGGCACCACCGGCATCGCCGTGGGCATGGCCACCGACGTGCCGCCGCACAACCTCAACGAGATCGTCAGCGCGCTGCTGCACCTGCTCGATGATCCGGACGCGACCATCGCCGACCTGTGCGAACACGTGAAGGGACCGGACTATCCGAGCTTCGCCGAGATCATCACCGCGCCGGCCGACCTGCGGAACATGTACGAAACCGGCTACGGCAGCGTGCGTGCGCGCGCGACGTACTTCAAGGAATCGACCAACATCGTCATCAACGCGCTGCCCTTCCAGGTATCGCCGTCGAAGGTGATCGAGCAGATCGCCGCGCAGATGCGCGCCAAGAAGCTGCCGTGGCTGGAAGACATCCGCGACGAGTCCGACCACGCCAACCCGGTGCGGGTGGTGCTGGTGCCGCGCTCCAACCGCGTGGACGCCGACCAGCTGATGGGCCACCTGTTCGCCATCACCGACCTGGAGCGCAGCTACCGGGTCAACCTCAACGTGATCGGGTTGGACGGGCGTCCGCAGGTGAAGAACCTGAAGATGCTGCTCAGCGAGTGGCTGCAGTTCCGCGCCACCACCGTCACCCGCCGCCTCACCCATCGCCTGCAGAAGGTCGAGCGCCGCCTGCACCTGCTGGACGGCCTGCTGGTGGCCTTCCTCAACCTGGATGAAGTGATCCGCATCATCCGCACCGAGGACGAAGCCAAGCCGGCGCTGATCGCGCGTTTCGCGCTGAGCGAGGAACAGGCCGAATACATCCTGGACACCCGGCTCAAGCAGCTGGCGCGCCTGGAAGAAATGAAGATCCGTGGCGAGCAGGACGAGCTGGCCAAGGAGCGCGACAAGATCCTGTCGATCCTGGACAGCAAGGCCAAGCTGAAGAAGCTGATCCGCGACGAACTCACCGCCGATGCGAAGAAGTTCGGCGATGACCGCCGCTCGCCGCTGGTACAGCGTGGCGCGGCGCAGGCCATCGATGAAACCGAGCTGGTGCCGAGCGAGCCGATGACCGTGGTGCTGTCGGAGAAGGGCTGGATCCGTGCGGCCAAGGGCCACGACATGGACCCGTCCACGCTGTCCTATCGCGACGGCGATGCGTTGCTGGGGGCGGTGCGTGCGCGCAGCACCCAGCAGGTGGCGTTCCTGGACAGCGAGGGCCGCGCGTATTCGACCCTGATCCACACCCTGCCCTCGGCGCGCGGCAACGGCGAACCGCTGACCGGCCGCTTCTCGCCGGCGCCGGGCAGCGCGTTCATGACCCTGGCCAGTGGCGAGAACAACACCCGCTTCGTGCTGGCCTCCACGCACGGCTACGGCTTCGTGACCCGCTTCGAGAACCTGACCGGGCGCAACAAGGCCGGCAAGGCGATGCTCAACCTGACCTCCGGCTCGAAGGTGCTTACCCCGGCGGTGGTCGCCAATCCGGAAACGGACCGCATCGTGGCGGTGACCAGCTCGGGCAACCTGCTGGCGATCGCCGCCAGCGACCTGCCGGAATTGGACAAGGGCAAGGGCAACAAGATCATCGACATTCCCAAGGCCAAGCTCGCCACCGAGCGCGTGGTCGCGGTGGTGTCGGTCGCCCCGGGCAACACGCTGCTGGTACGCAGCGGTGCGCGCACGATGAACCTGTCGTTCAAGGACCTGGACACCTACCTGGGCACGCGGGCGACGCGCGGCCATCTGCTGCCGCGTGGCTGGCAGAAGGTGGAAGGATTGGCGGTGGAGTAACCCGGTCAGCGGCCGGTTGCGGTTCTTTCCGACGCCGCGGGGAGCCGGCCAGCGGCCGGCACTACCGGTGCGGCGGTTCTTTCCGGTGCGGCGGGAACCGGTCAGCGGCCGGTGTTGCCGATCACGCGCACACAAAAAGGCCGGGTTTCCCCGACCTTTTTGCTTGATTGTGACCCGTCCTGAATTGGGTTGACACCTTTTCCCACAGGAAGAGGAATGTTCAATGGATTCAACACTCAGGCGCAGCC
>NZ_JBFULC010000067.1:0-19615 GCF_056400525.1 Stenotrophomonas sp. P5_A9 | reverse complement strand
CGCGATCGTTGGCGGCATCGTGCGGTGCCGGCCAGCGGCCGGCAACCACGCATTCGCCGGCAGCATCGTGCGGAGCCGGCCAGCGGCCGGCACTACCCGAGGGCGCGGGTTGAGGGCGGCGAAAATGCAGAAAGGCCGCCCGGAGGCGGCCTTTCTGTTTGGAGCAGCCGAGCATGGCTCGGCTCTACCGTTGGAGCAGCCGAGCATGGCTCGGCTCTACCGCGCGGCGGGCGGCTTATTTCACCAGCTTGGCGATGGCAGCGCCCAGGTCGCCCGGCGAGCGGACGGTCACAACGCCAGCAGCTTCCATCGCGGCAAACTTGCCTTCGGCAGTGCCCTTGCCGCCCGATGCGATCGCACCGGCGTGGCCCATGCGCTTGCCGGCCGGAGCCGAGGCGCCGGCGATGAAGCCGACGACCGGCTTCTTCACGAACTGCTTGATGTACTCGGCGCCGGCTTCTTCAGCATCGCCGCCGATTTCGCCGACCATGATGATGCCCAGGGTCTGCGGATCTTCGTTGAACAGCTTCAGGCAGTCGACGAAGTTCAGGCCGTTGATCGGGTCACCACCGATGCCGATGCAGGTGGACTGGCCCAGGCCGACTTCGGTGGTCTGCTTGACCGCTTCATAGGTCAGGGTGCCCGAGCGCGACACGATGCCGATCTTGCCCGGCATGTGGATGTGGCCCGGCATGATGCCGATCTTGCACTCGCCCGGGGTGATCACGCCGGGGCAGTTCGGCCCGACCAGCACGGTGTCCGGATGCGAACGGGTCAGCACGTTCTTGACGCGCAGCATGTCCAGCACCGGGATGCCTTCGGTGATGCACACGATGACCTGGATGCCGGCAGCAGCCGCTTCCAGGATCGCGTCGGCCGCGTACGGCGGCGGCACGTAGATGACCGAGGCATTGGCACCGGTGGCCGACACGGCGTCGGCAACGGTGTTGAACACCGGCAGGTCGATGTGGGTGGTGCCGCCCTTGCCGGGGGTCACGCCGCCAACAACCTGGGTGCCGTACTCGATCATCTGAGTGGCGTGGAAGGTGCCCTGCTGGCCGGTGAAGCCCTGCACGATCACCTTGGTGTTCTTGTTGATCAAAACGGACATGTCTTGAAGTCCTTCGTAAATTATTTGGGCCGGCTTCGGAGGAGGAGCCATCGACCAGGTCGAGGTCCGTACCGCATGCCGCCAGAACCCCCGTCACGCCGCGTTGCGGCGTGCCAGCCCCCTTAAATCAAGGGGACACGTCAGGATGCTGCCGGCGATCCGATGCCGTGGAAAATTAGGCGGCGGCTTTGACAGCGTCGACGACCTTCTTGGCACCGTCGTTGATGTTGTCGGCCGGGATGATGGCCATGCCGCTGTCACGCAGCAGCTGCTTGCCTTCTTCCACGTTGGTGCCTTCCAGGCGCACCACGACCGGAACCTTGACGCCCACTTCCTTGACCGCGGCGATGATGCCTTCGGCGATCATGTCGCAGCGGACGATGCCGCCGAAGATGTTGACGAAGATGCCTTCGACCTTGTCCGAGGACAGGATCAGCTTGAACGCCTCGATGACGCGCTGCTTGTTCGCACCGCCGCCCACGTCCAGGAAGTTCGCCGGCTCGCCGCCGTTGAGCTTGATGACGTCCATGGTGGCCATGGCCAGGCCGGCGCCGTTGACCATGCAGCCGATGTTGCCGTCCATGGTGACGTAGTTGATGTCCAGCTCCGAAGCGGTCACTTCGGTTTCGTCTTCCTGGGTCTTGTCGCGCATGGCGACCAGGGCCTTCTGACGGAACGCGGCGTTGTCGTCGCTGTCGAACTTGCCGTCCAGCGCGTACAGGTTGCCGTCGTCCAGGATCGCCAGCGGGTTGATTTCAACCAGCGCCAGGTCCTTTTCGTTGAACAGGCGGTACAGGTTCACCATGATGTTGGCGAACTGGCCGGCCTGCTTGGCGGTGAGGCCCAGCTTGAAGCCGAAATCACGGCCGTGGTAACCCTGCACGCCTTCGACAAAGTCGACGTTGAGCGAGTGGATCAGCTCCGGGGTTTCAGCGGCGACCTGCTCGATCTCCACGCCGCCTTCGGACGAGGCGATGTAGGTGATGGTCTTGGTGCCACGGTCGACCAGTACCGACAGGTACAGTTCCTTGACGATCTCGCCGGCGGTGGTCACCAGCACCAGGTTCACCGGCAGCTCGACGCCGGCGGTCTGGTAGGTGGCCATCTTGGTGCCGAGCATCTTGGCCGCAGCGGCCTTCACATCGTCGGTGGTCTTGCAGAACTTGACGCCGCCAGCCTTGCCGCGGCCGCCCGCGTGGATCTGCGCCTTGACCATCCAGGGGCCCTGGCCCAGGGAATTGGCCGCTGCAACTGCTTCATCCGGGGTCGCCGCGACCTTGCCGGCCGGGACGGGAATGCCGTACTCGGCAAGCAGTTGTTTTGACTGGTATTCGTGGAAATTCATGCGTCACCGTGGGTATAGGAACGACCGCACGCATCTCCAAGGCTCCCTCACGGGGCGCCGGTAAGGACCGCGGCGGGCCCACTATTGTGGACGAGCCGGCGCGCAGGCGCAAAGACGCGCGTCGGCCGCCCCCCGGGGCGGCCGATTCCGGCGATTTTTCAGACAGTTGCGGCATCGGCCCTGCCCAGCCCCGGGCGACGGCCCTGCGGCAGTGCGCAACGGGGCCGGCCCTGGAAGGGGTACGTGCCATGGACGCGGGCGTCAATCAGCGCCACCGGCACCCCATGCACGGCCACACCCTCTACACTGGCCACATGCCTGAAGGGGAGTTCCGGCGTGTCACCCAGTGCTTCATTGATCGACCGCATCGAATCCATACCGAAGCGCGAGCTGTACTTTTTTGCCCTCTACCGCCTGCTGATTGCCGCCGTGATCGCGGCCCTGCTGTTCAGCCCGCTGAGCACGCTGGTCGGTGCTGCCGACCACCCGCGCCTGGCCGGCGTGGTCAGCGGCGCCTACCTGGCGCTGGCGCTGCTGATCCTGGTGATCGGCCGCAACGAGCGCTGGCTGCGCCCGATCGTGATCGGCAGCGTGATCGTGGACATCATCGCCGCCACCCTGCTGGCCCATGCCCTGCCCGGCGCCAGCGCCGGCCTGTCGATGTCCTTGCTGTTCAGCATCGCCGCCGCTGCCACGCTGCTGCCCTTGCCGCTGGGCATGGGCATTGCGCTGACCGCCAGCGCCGCCACCGCCGGCGAGTACCTGTGGAAGCTTCTGGAAGGCGGCGACCCCACCCGGACCCTGGCCGAGCTGGCGATGTTCGTCACCAGCTACCTGGCCCTGGCCTACGTCAGTTACCAGGTGGGCAACCGCGCACGCCGCAACCAGCAGCTGGCCAACCAGCGCGGCGACGAGGTCGCCAACCTGTTCGAAATCAACGAGCTGATCATCCGCCGCATGCGCACCGGCGTACTGGTGGTGGACGGGGCCAACCGCATCACCCTGGCCAACGAAGCCGCCTCGACCCTGATCGGCGACGCCGACGGCGACGGCGGCAGCGGCCGGCTGGAACTGGGCAGCGCCTCGCCCGACCTGAGCCGGCGCCTGCAGCGCTGGCGCAACGGCTGGAAAAATGAGGAAACCCCGCTGCAGCTCTCGCCCGACCAGCCGGAAGTGCAGCCGCGCTTCGCCCGCCTGCTGGCCGGCAGCGACCTGACCCTGGTGTTCCTGGACGATTCCACCGTGGTCTCCCGGCGCGCCGAATCGCTGACGTTGTCGGCGATGGGCCGCTTCTCGGCCAGCCTGGCCCATGAGATCCGCAACCCGCTGGCGGCGATCAACTACGCCGCCCAGCTGCTGGAGGAATCCACCGCCATCGGCGACACCGACCGGCGCCTGCTGCAGATCATCCACCAGCAGTGCCAGCGCACCAACGGCATCGTCGAAAGCGTGCTGGGCCTGGCCCGGCGCGAGCGCGCCAACCCGGAGAACCTGGACCTGGCCGCGTTCGTGCGCCGCTTCGTGCTGGAGTACAAGCAGGGCATCACCCTGGAGACGGACAGCATCGAGCCGATCATCACCGAAACCTCGGTGCACGCCCTGGTCGACCCGCGCCACCTGCATCAGATCCTCACCGTGCTGGTCCACAACGCCCTCAAGTACGGACGCGTCGGCCAGGAACCGGCACGGGTGCGGCTGCGCGTGGCGCGCCAGGAGCGCGCCGCCGTCATCGACGTGATGGACCGCGGCCCGGGCATCCCCGAAACGGTGGCCAGCCAGCTGTTCCGCCCGTTCTTCACCACCTCCGAGCACGGCACCGGGCTGGGCCTGTATATCGCCCGGGAGCTGTGCAAGGCCAACCAGGCCAACCTGGAATACGTATCGGTGCCGGCCGGTGGCGCGTGCTTCCGGCTGGTCCTGGCCGGCCCGCACACTCTGCTGCCGCAATGAACCGTTCACGGCAGGCACCGTCGCTGCGGGTCGCCACATGCGTCAAACATTTGTCGGATCCAACCGCCCTCGGCTATCTTCCCCCCATATGAACGAAACCCGCAGCGCCCTCGTCGTCGACGACGAACGTGACATCCGCGAACTGCTGGTACTGACCCTGGGCCGCATGGGCCTGCGTATCAGTACCGCAGCCAACCTCGCTGAAGCCCGCGAGCTGCTGGCCAGCAATCCCTACGACCTGTGCATCACCGACATGCGCCTGCCCGACGGCAACGGCATCGAGCTGGTCACCGAGATCGCCCAGCACTACCCGCGCACGCCGGTGGCGATGATCACCGCCTTCGGCAGCATGGACCTGGCCGTGGAAGCGCTGAAGGCCGGTGCCTTCGACTTCGTCAGCAAGCCGGTGGACATCTCGGTCCTCCGCGGGCTGGTCAAGCACGCCCTGGAACTCAACAACAGTGAACGCGTCGTGCCGGCCGCACTGGCCAGCGACCAGGCCGCGCGCCTGCTCGGCGAATCGCCGGCCATGGACGCCCTGCGCGGCACCATCGCCAAGGTCGCGCGCAGCCAGGCGCCGGTCTACATCCTCGGCGAGTCCGGCGTCGGCAAGGAGCTGGTGGCACGTACCATCCACGCACAGAGCGCCCGCGCCGCCGGCACCTTCGTACCGGTCAACTGCGGCGCGATCCCGTCCGAGCTGATGGAAAGCGAGTTCTTCGGCCACAAGAAGGGCAGCTTCAGCGGCGCCCACGTCGACAAGCCGGGCCTGTTCCAGGCCGCGCACGGCGGCACCCTGTTCCTGGATGAAGTGGCCGAACTGCCGCTGCAGATGCAGGTCAAGCTGCTGCGCGCCATCCAGGAAAAATCGATCCGCCCGGTCGGCTCGGCCACCGAGGTACCGGTGGATGTGCGCATCCTCTCGGCCACCCACAAGGACCTGGGCGAACTGGTCGAGGACGGGCGCTTCCGCCACGACCTCTACTACCGCATCAACGTGATCGAACTGCGCGTACCGCCGCTGCGCGAGCGCCGCAGCGACCTGCCGCAACTGGCCGCCTCGATCCTGGCGCGCCTGGCCCGCACCCATGAACGGCCCACGCCGCTGCTGGCGCCGTCCGCCCTGGATGCGCTGGCCCAATACCATTTCCCCGGCAACGTCCGCGAACTGGAGAACATCCTGGAGCGCGCCCTCGCGCTGGCCGAAACCGACAGCATCGGCGCCAGCGACCTGCGCCTGCCCCAGCACGGCGGCCTGCGCCCCGGCAGTAATGCCGCGGTGGAAGAAGCCGTGGTCGACCTGCCGGCCGGCAACGGTGCCCTGCCCTCCTACATCGAACAGATGGAGCGCACCGCGATCCAGAAGGCGCTGGAGGAGAACCGCTGGAACAAGACAAGGACGGCGGCGCAGTTGGGGATTACGTTCCGGGCGCTGCGGTACAAGTTGAAGAAGTTGGGGATGGATTGAGGTTCATGGGGGCTGATCCATTCCGCCACGCGCGACTGCCCCGATGGGTGCCGCGCCATCTGACCTCGCGCGATGACCCGCTACGCTGCTGCGCAATCTGACCTCGCGCAACAACCCGCTACGCTGCCGCGCTATCTGACCTCGCGCGACAACCCACTACGCTGCTGCGCCATCTGACGCCGCGCGACAACCGCGGTGGAGCCGCCCCATGGGTGGCTGCTCTTCGATCCGGACACCCCCAACTCACCGCGCGCGGCGGGCGCCGCGACAGCCAGACATGGCCTGGCGCTACCCTTTTGTCGGCGTTCCCCGCACATGAAAAGGCCCGCATCCGCGGGCCTTTTGCGTTCAACCGGACCAACTCGTCAATCCTTGGTGACGCGATTGATTTCAGCCAGGCTGGTCGTTCCCGCCGCCGCCTTCACCAGCGCCGACTGGCGCAGATCATTGACCCCGGCACGCTGCGCGGCCTCGGCAATCTGGATCGCATTGCCGCCGGCCAGCACGATCACCGAAATCTCCTCGCTCATCGGCATCACCTGGTAGATACCGGTACGGCCCTTGTAGCCCTCGGTGCACTCTTCGCAGCCGACCGCCTCGTACAGGGTGATGCCGGCATCGACCTGAGCCTGGGTGAAGCCTTCGGCCAGCAACGCGTTGGCCGGCAAGGTGATGGGCCGCTTGCAGTTGTTGCACAGCCGCCGCGCCAGGCGCTGGGCAATCACCAACGTCACCGAACTGGTGATGTTGAACGGGGCAATGCCCATGTTCATCAGACGCGCGATGGTCTGCGGCGCATCATTGGTATGCAGCGTGGACAGCACCATGTGGCCGGTCTGCGCGGCCTTGATCGCGATCTCGGCGGTTTCCAGGTCGCGGATTTCGCCGACCATGATGATGTCCGGATCCTGGCGCAGGAACGAGCGCAGTGCTGCGGCGAAGGTCATGCCGCGCTTGACGTTCTGCTGCACCTGGTTGACGCCGGGCAGGCGGATTTCCACCGGGTCTTCGGCCGTGGAGATGTTGCGCGTTTCATCGTTGAGGATGCCCAGTGCCGTATACAGCGACACCGTCTTGCCCGAACCGGTCGGGCCGGTCACCAGCACCATGCCGTAGGGCTTGTGGATAGCATCCAGGAACAGCTTCTGCTGCGCGGCCTCGTAACCCAGCTTGTCGATACCGAGCTTGGCTGCGCTGCCATCCAGGATACGCAGCACGATCTTTTCGCCGAACAGCGTTGGCAGCGTACTGACGCGGAAGTCGATCTGCCGGGTCTTGGATAGGTTGAGCTTGATGCGACCATCCTGCGGCACGCGCTTTTCGGCGATGTCCAACTGCGACATCACCTTCAGGCGCGCGGCGATGCGCTGGTTGAGCTTGACCGGGGCCTTGGCCACGTTCTTGAGCAGGCCGTCGATGCGGAACCGCACGCGGTAGTCGTCTTCATACGGCTCGAAATGGATGTCCGACGCGCCCTTGCGGATCGCGTCGATCAACACCTTGTTGACGAACTTCACCACGGGCGTGTCATCGCCCTTGGCATCCACGCCGGAGTCGGTCGAACCACCTTCCTCGTCGCCGGCCGACACATCCAGGTCGCCCATGCCGTCATCGTCGCCGCCCAGGCTGCCACCGAGCGTGTCGTGCTTGGACTGCCACTGCTCCAGGGTGCGCTTGATCTGGTCCTCATCGACCAGGATCGGCTCCACCACCAGGTTGGTGTGGAACTTGATCTCATCCAGCGAATGGGTCGGGTCGCTGGTACCGATGAACAGCTTGCCGCCGCGCTTGAACAGCGGCAGCACGCGGTGCTTGCGCAGCAGTTCTTCGCTGACCAGGCTGATGGCGCTCTGGCTGCTGTCGAACACCGAGACATCCAGTAACGGCATGCCGAACTCGAGTGCGTTGGCGGCTGCCAGCTGGGCGGCAGTGACGAGCTTTTTTTCGGCAAACCACTGAGGCAGCGGCTGCTTGGCCGCGCCGGCCTTGGCCATGGCGTCGCGGGCACCAGCTTCGTCCAGGGCGCCGTCCTGGACCAAGCGCCGGGCGATGCCGGTAATACCGACTAGATTGGCAGTGGCAACGGCGTTCATTTTTGGCACCAAGGGAAATTACTGGAGAATCGAGCCGACCCAAACAGCCCGCCACCTAGCACCGTGACTGGCTTCCTACGTGGATCTGCATTCCGAAGGAACATGCTTGTTGTCGCCCGCCGTTCTGACACATCGCCAGCGGATGACTTCATTGGGATTGTAGCTGGGCTGCAGCAGAAGAGTCACGGAACCCGCCTTTTCCGTCGTCTCGACCGTAATCACGCCACTACCGGAGCAATTCATGGACAACACGTTCCGCGTCGCAGTCGTCTGCTCGTGAACGCCAGAGCAAGCGGTGGCGTCAAGTACGTTGATGTTGTTCACGTTCTCGGTCACTGTCACCTTCGCCGAGGAAGCGAGCAGGAGTGCCTCCGAGACTCTCGCCCTGATGACGTAATCCTGGTAGGCCGGCAACGCGACCGCAGCAAGTATTKCGATGATCGCCACCACGATCATCAACTCAATCAGCGTAAACCCCGTCTCCGTTCTCACGCATGCCTCCCCATTCGGCATTGAATCTGTTCTACCAGCACGCATATTTCGTGCCAGATAAAAAAGAACCCCGCCAAGGCGGGGTTCCTTCTCGCTAGCTTTCGCTACGAATTACGAACGGCATTCAGCCGGGTAGTACTTGGCTTCGCTGCCGCTGCCAACGCAACGCCAGGTGGTGCCAACAGCGCCCGTCTGAGCGGTCGGGGTGTAGGTCAGAATCGTGCCCTTGCCCTTGTCAGCGGTCATGGTCACTTCCAGGGCACCGGTGCCTTCGTCGCACTTCATCGATTCGACATTCGGGTTACCAGCCGGGATAGCGGTATCAACGCCCAGGCAGGCATTGGCCGGAAGCGCGCCACCGTTGTTGGCGATGTTCTCAGCCACGGTAACCTTGGCGCCGGCAGCGATGACAGCTGCTTCGGAAACGCGGGCACGGACGGTGTAGTCCTGGTAGGCCGGCAGCGCGATGGCGGCCAGGATGGCGATGATCGCGACGACGATCATCAGTTCGATGAGGGTAAAGCCCTGCTGCTTCTTCATGAGTACATCCCCTAGAGGTAGGTGGTGATTGGACACTGGGACGAGGCCTGACCGGCATACCGGTTGAGCAAGGCGGACGCCCGTGCGGGTGGATCAAAGCAGGATGCGTGCCAACTGCTCAGCAATGCTCCCCAGCATTCCCCGGCGCAATGATGGCAGCAATCTTCAGGATTGGAACCCCCCGCACAGAAAACTGCGACCGATCAGACAATGTGACGTGTTGCGTCACCTTCTGACCGCCCCTGTCCGGGAGCAGAGTCGAGATTTAGACAGCCCCGGGGATGCCACCCACGGCCGGAACCGGCTACCATGCGCCGAGATAGCCCGCCTGGGGATGGTGTGGCTGGGGAGCCCTGTATGTCTGTTAGCCGTAGTGCAATCAAGAAACAGCCCGTGGCGCGAAGCACCATGGAGCTACAGCCGTTTGTCTGGGAGGGGACCGACAAGCGTGGCGTGAAGATGAAGGGCGAACAGCCTGCCAAAAATGCAAACCTGCTGMGTGCCGAACTTCGCCGCCAAGGCATCATGCCCAGTGTGGTCAAGCCGAAGCCAAAGCCGCTATTCGGTTCAGCTGGTAAGGCAGTTGGCGCCAAGGACATCTCATTCTTCAGTCGCCAGATGGCGACCATGATGAAGTCGGGCGTTCCCATCGTCAGCGCACTCGAGATCATTGGCAGCGGCCACAAAAACCCGCGGATGAAAAAGCTGGTCGATACCATCCGCACCGATATCGAGGGCGGGTCCTCGCTGCATGAGGCCATCAGCCGCCATCCCGTGCAATTCGACGAGCTGTACCGCAATCTGGTTCGCGCAGGTGAAGGCGCCGGTGTGCTGGAGACAGTGCTCGATACCGTCGCCACTTACAAAGAGAACATTGAAGCTCTCAAGGGCAAGATCAAGAAGGCCCTGTTTTATCCCGCAATGGTGGTGGTCGTGGCGCTGGTTGTCAGCGCAATTTTGCTGATGTTCGTGGTTCCGCAATTCGAGGAAGTATTCAAGGGGTTCGGCGCGGAATTGCCGGCCTTCACCCAGCTGATCGTTGCCGCATCTCGATTCATGCTCTCTTACTGGTGGCTAATGCTCCTGATTGTGGGCGGCTCTATCGCTGGGTTCATCTACGCCTACAAGCGATCCCCGTCGATGCAACACACCATGGATCGCCTGATCCTGAAGGTGCCTGTCATCGGCCAGATCATGAACAACAGCGCCATCGCCCGCTTCGCCCGCACTACCGCCGTGACGTTCAAGGCTGGTGTGCCGCTGGTCGAAGCTCTGGGCATTGTTGCTGGTGCCACCGGTAACAAGGTGTATGAAGAGGCAGTGCTGCGCATGCGTGATGACGTGTCGGTCGGTTACCCAGTCAACATGGCTATGAAACAGGTCAACTTGTTCCCGCACATGGTGGTGCAGATGACCGCCATCGGCGAAGAAGCCGGCGCCTTGGACACCATGCTGTTCAAGGTGGCCGAGTACTACGAGCAGGAGGTCAACAACGCCGTTGATGCCCTCAGCAGCCTGCTGGAGCCGATGATCATGGTGTTCATTGGTACCATCGTCGGCGGCATGGTCATCGGCATGTACCTGCCCATCTTCAAACTCGGCGCCGTCGTCGGCTAAGGTAACAATGGCATTTCTCGACCAGCATCCCGGTCTCGGCTATCCCGCCGCGGCCGGTCTGGGACTGCTCCTGGGCAGCTTCCTCAACGTAGTCATCCTGCGTCTGCCCAAGCGGCTGGACTGGCAGTGGAAGCGCGACGCCCGCGAAGTGCTCGAAGAGCCGGACATCTACGAGCCGCCGCCGCCGGGGATCGTGGTGGAGCCGTCGCACTGCCCGCACTGCAAGCACAAGTTGGCCTGGTTCGAGAACATCCCGCTGTTCAGTTGGCTGGTCCTGCGCGGCAAGTGCCGGCATTGCCACGCCCCGATCTCCATCCAGTACCCACTGGTGGAGCTGGTCACCGCCCTGCTGGTGCTGGCCAGCGTCTGGCAGTTCGGCTTCGGTTGGCAGGGCTTCGGCGCGATCGTGCTGAGCTGCTTCCTGGTCGCCCTGTCCGGGATCGATCTGCGGACCCAATTGCTTCCGGACCAGTTGACCCTGCCACTGATGTGGTTGGGCCTGATCGCGGCCAGCGACAACCTGTACATGCCCGCCAAACCCGCCCTGCTGGGCGCGCTGGCCGGCTATCTGTCGCTCTGGTCGGTGTGGTGGCTGTTCAAGCAGATCACCGGCAAGGAGGGCATGGGGCATGGCGATTTCAAATTGCTGGCCGCGCTCGGCGCCTGGTGCGGGCTGAAAGGCATCCTGCCGATCATCCTGCTGTCCTCGATCGTGGGCGCGATCATCGGCTCGGTCTGGCTGTATTCGCGCGGTCGCGATCGTGCCACCCCTATCCCGTTCGGACCTTATCTGGCGGTTGCGGGCTGGATCGTGTTCATGTGGGGCGAGCAGTTGATCAACGCCTATATGGGCTTTGCCGGCCTACGCTGAGGGCCGGCCGATGTCTCATTACATCATCGGCTTGACCGGCGGTATCGCCGCCGGCAAAAGCGAGCTGAGTCGCCGCTTCGAAGATTTGGGCATTACCGTGGCGGACGCCGACGTCGCAGCACGCGCCGTGGTTGCCCCCGGCAGCGACGGCCTAGAGCGTATCGCGGCGCACTTCGGCGATAGCATCCTGCTGACCGATGGAAACCTGGACCGGGCCACCCTGCGCGAGCGCATCTTCGCCTCCGCGCAGGACCGTCAGGCACTGGAAGCGATCACCCACCCGGCCATCCGCCAACTGCTACGTGACACCTGCAAGCAGGCCGACGGCCCGTATGCGGTTGCCGCCATCCCGCTGCTGACCGAAGCCGGCGGCCGCCAACAGTACCCGTGGCTGGACCGCATCCTGGTGATCGATGTGCCCGTGGCCGTGCAGCACGCACGCCTGCTGCAGCGCGATGGCATCACCGCCGAACTGGCCGACCGGATGATCGCCGCCCAGGCCGGCCGCGAGGCGCGCCTGGCGCTGGCCGATGACGTGGTGGTCAATGACGGGCAGCCGGAGCATCTGCAGGCCAAGGTGGAGGCGCTGGATCAGCTGTACCGGGTGCTGGCCGCCAAAACGGTTGCCGACCACCGGTAGAGCCACCCCATGGGTGGCTGCCTTTGGGTATGCCKACACACCGCACAGCCACCCATGGGGTGGCTCTACCGGACGTGGCGATTACACCGCCGGCGAGCGGATGCGACGATCAAACCGCCGGCGAGAACGTCAACGTCGCCACCACACCCCGATCCACGCCCGGGCGCACACTGACCTGCCAGCCGTACAGATCGCATAGGCGGCTGACGATCGACAAGCCGATCCCGCCACCCTGCGAGTGCCCGGCATGGGTACCGCGGTAACCGCGCTGGAACAGCTTGGCCGCATCCTCCGCGCTCAACCCCGGGCCGCTGTCGATCACGTCCACGTGGTTGCCGGTGACGACCACGCGCACCGAGCCTTCCTGCGAGTACTTCACCGCATTGCCGATCAGGTTGCCCAGGGCCACCGACAGCGCGGATTCGGGCGCGTCGATGACCAGCTCGCGGTCGCCCTCCAGCACCAGCTCCAGCGGCTTGCCGCCAAGCTGGGCGCGGTGCGCATCAAGCAATTGCTCTGCCACCCGCGCCACGTTGCTGTTGCCCTGCCCGCGCTCGTTGCGCGAGAGCAGCAGCAGGGAGCCGATCAGATCGGTGCATTGCTGTTCGGCACGCTGGATGCGCTGCAGCCGCTGCAGCACCTTTTCATCCAGGCCGGGGCGCGCCAGCAACAGCTCGGTCGCGCCGCGAATGACCGCCAGCGGCGTACGCAGCTCGTGGCTGACGTCGGCGTTGAACTCACGGTCGCGCTGGACCACTTCGGTCAATCGCGAGGAATAGTCGTCGAGCGCCTGGGCCAGCTGGCCCACCTCGTCGTCGGGAAAGCGCGGGGCCAGTGGCTCCGGCTCGCTGGTGCCACCCCGGTAAGCCCGCAGACGCGCCGCAAGATCGGACACGGGCTTCATCACCTTGGAGGCCGACCACCAGCCCAATACCAGCGACAGCAGGCTGAACACCAGCACCGACACCAGCAAGGCGCGCTTGAGCTGCGCCTCGCCGCGGATGCTTTCGGTCATGTCGTAAGCGAGGAAGAACCAGGCTTCCGGCGTCTTGCGCACGGCCAGTTTGTAGGAGAACGCATTGCCGCGTTCATCCACCCCGCCCAGGCTGTGGATGCCATCGCGGAAGTCATACCAGTCCGGCTCTTCAGTACGCAGGGCGTCGAACTTGTCCGGGCGGACGATCCGTGCGCGCATCTGCTGCACCGGCAGGTCGGGGTTGCGCGAGGGATCGGCGGAGTAGCGATGCGCGTACTCGTCGATATTGCGGTTCATCACGTCTTCGACCAACTGGTTTTCCACGCGCGCACGCGCCCAGTTGGTGGCAAAGGCGAACAGTGCCGTCAGGCAGAAGCCCAACAGCACGAACGAGACGATGATGCGGCTGCGCAGCCGGCGCCGATATGGCGCGCGGCGACGCTCCCCCTTCCCCGTCACCGGATCAGGCTTCCGGCGCGGCGATGCGGTATCCGATGCCATGGCGGGTCTGGATCAACGGCACCTCGAACGGCTTGTCCACCACTGCGCGCAGGCCGTGGATGTGCACGCGCAGCGAGTCCGAATCGGGCAACTCTTCACCCCAGACGCGGGTTTCCAGTTCCTGGCGGGTCACCACTGCCGGCGCGGCTTCCATCAGGGCCTGCAGGATTTTCAGCGCCGTCGGGTTGAGCTGCAGCAGCTTGCCCTGGCGACGCACTTCAAGCGTATCCAGGTTGTATTCCAGATCACCGGTTTCCAGCACGCGGGTCTGCACGCCCTTGCCGCGACGCGACAGCGCGTTCAACCGCACCTCCACTTCCTGCAGCGCGAACGGCTTGATCAGGTAATCGTCGGCGCCGGAGTCGAACCCGGCCAGCTTGTTGTCCAGCGAATCGCGTGCGGTGAGCATCAGCACCGGGGTCTGCTTGCGCGCTTCATTGCGCAGCTTGCGGCAGACTTCGATGCCGTCCATGCCGGGCAGGTTGAGATCCAGAACGATCGCATCGAATTCGTGCACCACGGCAAGGTGCAAGCCAGTCACGCCGTCGGCGGCGAAGTCCACGGTATGCCCGCGGTCTTCAAGGTAATCGCCCAGATTGGCGGCGATGTCGCTGTTGTCTTCAATTACAAGAATTCGCACTGTGACCTCTGGTTGGCAGGTGATCCTTTCGGATCAGGAGCATCGGATCGCGCGGACGACCCTGTTACAGCCGGTAGCCCCGTTCCTCGCACCTTGGGGAAGATACACATCCCATTGTTAACATTAGACAGTGGATGTCGCTCATTCCGCGTCAAAAGCCACCTTCTCCCCTCAGGGCACCTGCCTGGCGACATCCCGCCTCGCCCGGAAAGGGAGGCGGGACCCGGCATCAATTGCTGGAGGCGTTCGGGGATCGACGATTGTTGAGGTAGTCCTTGCCATCCTCGCGCGCCTTGCGGCGCTGCGCCACGGTCATGCATACACTCTCATGGAAATTGCTGCCGGTGGCCTTTTCGCGGCGGCAGACCAGGCGGCTGTCTTCCTTCGCACGGGTCAGGATGGTGTTGACCGTCGACTGGTCGTTGAGCAGCTGGGTACGGGCGACCGGGCTCAGTTCCTTTGCGGACTCATGGCCCTGCAAGGCCGACTTGATGCGGTCCAACGCGGCCTGGACCTGGCTGCGGTCCTCCGGCGTGATCTCGCTGTAGGTCTCACTCCGCAGCGCGCCCTCCACCTTCTGGATCTGCTCGCTGATCGGGACCTCGACGTTGAGCGAGACCTCGTGGTCCTTGCCCTGCGACATTTTCGCCTCGCTGACGCCGGCGACGGTGAACAACAACATCGTGCAGACCAAACGGTACATACGCAGTGCTCCATCCATGAACGAGCGCCAAATGTAACCAGCCTGCGGGCGGCGGACAAGTGAGATTTATCACCCTCCCGGGACAGGTGACCGATCGAGAAAAAGGCCCAGGCGGAACCCGCCTGGGCCTGAAAGTGTTTCCCGATTACCGATCCTGCTGAGGAGGGCAGAGCTGCGGTTCGATGAAGCCTACGCCGGGGCCGATTAAAGCCTCGTTAAAACCGCAGAAACTTTCCGAAAAATCTCAAGCCTTTGAATTAACAGGCTTTTTCATCGACGCAACGTGCTCAATGATCCGCCCTGCCAAGTCCGCCTGACAGATCGCCTCAATGCCCTCCAGACCCGGCGTGGAGTTCACCTCCAGCACCAGCGGGCCACGGCTGGAGCGGATCAGGTCGACCCCGGCCACGCTCAGGCCCAGCGCTTTGGCCGAGCGCACCGCCACCAGTTGCTCGGCCCGGCTGGCTTTGGCGGCCCGGGCGCTGCCACCGGCATGCAGGTTGGAGCGAAAGTCGCCGTCCGGAGCCTGGCGCTGCATCGCCCCCACCACCTGGTCGCCAACGACCAGACAACGCAAGTCGGCGCCTTGCGCCTCGCCGATGAACTCCTGCATCAGGAAGTTGGCGTACAGGCCGCGCAGGGCTTCGACGATACCCCGGGAGGCACTGGCCTTTTCGGTCAGGATCACGCCACGCCCCTGGGTGCCCTCATTGAGCTTCACCACGTGCGGCGGCGGTCCCAGCATCGACAGCAGGTCGACCGTGTCGTCGGGGTTGTCGCCGAACACCGTCACCGGCATGTCGATGCCCTTGGAGGCCAGGATCTGGTGCGCGCGCAGCTTGTCGCGGGCGCGCAGGATCGCATCGGAGGGATTGGGCGTTCGCGCGCCCATCATTTCAAACTGGCGCAGCACGGCCGTGCCATACCGCGTCACCGAGGCACCGATACGCGGGATCACCGCATCAACGCCGGTGATCGGACGGCCCTTGTAATGCATGGTGAAACCATCGGCGGCGATGCGCATGTAGCAGCGCAGTGGATCGAGCACGCGCACGGTGTGGCCGCGCGCGCGCGCGGCTTCTACCAGCCGGCGCGTGGAGTACAGCTTGCTGTTGCGGGACAGGATGGCGAGTTTCATCGCGGTGGGCGCACGGGGCCGGAAAACGCGAAGCATAGCCTGCGCCGGGTACGCTGCGATGAGGATCGCGCGACGCGCAGCGCAGCGGTGGTTTGAGGCGCACAGGTCACGCTGCCAGCGCCGCAGGCGAGTACCGCCACCCGGATGCCGGAGCCCGCCGCGCGGTGTATTGATCACTGCCTGGGCGCAACGATGTTTCGCTGCACCGGGTGAACCGATACCCTCGACGCCCGGCCAACGACGGCCGCACCGCGACATCACCGCGACCTCCGCAAAGGCATGCCCATGAAATCCGGACCGCTCGCTGTCGTGGCCCTGCTGAGTGTTCTCCTGTCGGGCACGCCCCGTGCCGCGCCCGTGCAGTTCACCGACTACGGCGATTTCTATCGATCGTTGGGTGGCAACCTGTTCCAGGGACCGGGAACCGCACTGGGTATGCCCTGCACGGAATCGCCGCGACACTGCCTGTGGTCCACCTCGATGATCGGGGCGCTGCAGCGTCATGAAGATGCGCTGTGGACCGTACCAGGCAGCCTGGCGGAGACGCCAACGGATGGGCTTCCCGACGTTGTCTTCGATGGCAAGGCGTTGTCTGTGGGCGCGGGGCGCTGGCCACTGAGCAGCGCCATCGACCTCGCACCGCGGGAATGGCGTACCGGCTCGTCCATTCGCCCGGAAAACCTGGAGGASGTCATGGCGTGGCATCACGGTACCTCCGTGTGCCTGGACATGCGCTACGTCAGCAGTGGCAAGGGCGATCGGTACACCACCGTGCTGTTGCTGCACGGGGAGCGCCTGTACATCCTGCCTCCCCTGTTTGGCACGTGTGCTGCCATTCGTACCGCGCCGGAGCACCGTTTCAGCTATCCGAGCAATACCTATGTGGGGCCCGGGAGGGAAGACAGCCCGCGCGGCTTGCAGGTGGACTACCTGCTGCCAGATGGCAAGACGCGCATTGCGCGCTATCTGTTGCGTTTTCCCGATCAGGAGGATCCGTTTGCCTTCGAGGTCATCGGCGAATAAGGCGCCGCCCGTGGCAGCAACCCGCTCAGAAGCATCCTGTGCATCGTCGGGCACGGCTATCGGGCAAGCGACGCGCGTTGCTGTCGATTCCAGCGGGTACGGTATGAAGCGGAATGAGATAGCAGGCGCCTGATCGGCGCAATCGCGGCGGGGTCCGGCGGCTTCGGAGCGCTGCATTCCTGTCCATGTGTCGGGAACATGGAGCGGGTGAAGGGATGATACCCGACCCTACGCTAAGTCATTGTCTCGCCTCAAATTACGTTGAAGAAGCGGGACAAGAAACGATACCTCAAACGATACCTGATGCTAGCAGCGGCCCGAACTCTGAATCAAGCAAGAGAACTCCCAAGCCAAATGCCCAGGAAGGAAGCATCAATCGGAGCACGAGGGTCAAAGCCAAGATCGAATGTTTCCAGGTCAGCTGCGGTCTTGGCGTTTTTTGGACAGCGGCACCGTCCCGCCTTGGACCATTGGAAGACGGTTGCAGCAGCGCTCAAAACTGCCCAGGATTGGCCATCCCAGTGCCTTTTCGGGGCATGTCACAATCACTTTTTCAACACGGATCTAGCCATGGGACCGAGGAAGCTTTTTGTTATTGGCAACGGCTTTGACCTCCACCACCGCATCCCATCGAGCTACGCCCAATTTCGAGACTTTGTTCAGGCCCAAGATCGTGGTGTCTTTGATGCAGTGGAGCGATATCTCCACCCAAGCGGTGACTGGGCAGACATGGAGGCGGCCTTGGCCGAAATGGACCCAGACGAGATCATTGAGGACCTCAGCCACTTCATGGGTTCGTATGGTGCTGATGATTGGAGCGACTCGGGACACCACGACTTCCAGTATGAGGTTGACCTCCTGGTCGAGCGCATGAGCACGGAACTCCGGCGCCTGTTTGGCCTTTGGATCAGACAGTTGCAAATTCCGACCCAACTTCCAATCCACCAAACCGTCCAGGTGCTGGATCCGACTGGCGCGTTTTTGTCGTTCAACTATACGGAAACTCTGTCCCTTGCCTATGGCATCCCGCGCGAGCAGATCCTTTACATCCACGGTTGCGCAGATCAAGTCGACCAAGAGCTGATCCTTGGACACGGTTGGAAGCCGGAAGATCGACACCCTCTAAATGACCGACCCGATGTGGCCGAGCTGGACACGCGTCTGACCGAGGCCAATGACATCTTGGACTGCTACTTCTCCAAGACCTTTAAGCCGTCTGACAAGCTAATCCAAGCACATGCCGGATTCTTCGAGTGGATTTCATCGGCCCAAGAAGTCTATGTGCTTGGCCACTCATTGTCCGATGTCGACGCGCCCTACTTCGAAGCAATGCTTCGAAATCCCTCGGTGCGCCAGGCAAACGTTCACCTGGCGATCCATAAGCCTGAGGAGGAGCCAGACCTCGTGAGTCAGCTAATTGACTTTGGCTTTCCCGCCAGCAACATCCGAACTTACAGCTGGGCGGAGCTCTGCTTGTCGCGCACGCTTCTCTCGACAATCAAAAATTAAAGAAGCCACCCAAAGGTGGCTTAGAAATTCAAAGGCGCGAGCGCACCCACTCCCAGACGGTCTCATTGAGCCATCCGGAATACTGGCCGTCATTAAGCTTGCTGACAAAAAGACGATCATTCCCATCAAGCCTTTGCCGAAGGTCGTCGCTGAGCTGCCGGGCCGTCCCTGAGCTTTGCACCCAACGCACGCTTTCCAATCCGCCATCTTGCGCGTTGGGATACCGCTCCAAGTGCTGAATGAACTGACGGCGCGCAGCGTCATAGTTGCTGCGTTCCCTGTTCAGGTTCCAGGTCACAACGTATACGGCCATAACATTTCCTCCGAAATCGACTACTGGGGTTTTTAGGAGCAGCAGTCGCTGATCGCTCATACCTGCTGCTCAGGAAGGGGCGGYAGCTGGACTACCGCCCCTCTTGCTCAGGCGTGTTGCTTCAACACCCAGGTCACGGCCTTCCCATCGTAGGGCGGCATGCGGTTGCCCTTAGCAATGGGCGCCGTGGTGGAGTAGCCCGAGGGCTGCCACACACCACTCTCAGGGCAGGTTTCGCCAGTCTTGGCGGTCGTTCCGATAGGCTTACGGGTGCTCATAAGGCTCTCTCCTGCCAAGCCAGTCAGAAGATTTCCGACTACAAGGACTTGACGGAATCGACAATACGCCCCTCTTGTCGACTTCGTCAAGTATGATTTGTCGCCCACCACAACTTAGGATTGCCCGATGTCCGATCTCTTCCCAKCCCGTTTGAGAGAGGCCAGGGACAGGCGAGGTCTGACGCAAGCAGATCTGGGCAAGGAAGCGAGTCTGCCGTCCACGACCATCTCCCACTTTGAAAGTGGATCGAGGAAGCCCTCGTTTGATAACTTGCGTCGTCTGACCAAAGTTCTGGGCGTGAGCACTGACTACCTGATGGGGCTCGTTGACAGCCCAGATGACATGGCAGCCGCTTCGAGGATTGCTCGGCATTTGGGACAGGCCACGGAAGACGACATCAAGATGC
>NZ_JBFULC010000066.1:0-20068 GCF_056400525.1 Stenotrophomonas sp. P5_A9 | reverse complement strand
CCTTTATTTCGCCTCCAAGGGCATGGGAACCCAGCGCCCGACCCACCGACCAACGTCAGAAACAGCCTGGCTTCGGCATGCTCACCGCAAGCCGAGCCCCTTAGCGGCCGGTAGGCCCCTGGGCAAAATAAAGGAGGAGGCCGCTCCGCGGCCGGGGGACATTTGCGCCAGGGGCCTACCGGCTGCTACGGGGCCCACACGCTCGCGACCAGCCCGATCGGAGACGCCAGCCCATCCCAGCGGCCTGCACACCCGGCCGCCCGCGTAGCGTCGTGCTCACGCTGCGACGGCCCGTGCAGCAAGACGCTCCCCTCAGATGGGGGAAGAACCAAAGAAAAAGGCAGGCCCTTGGGCCTGCCTTTTCCTACCGACGTGCCGCCCCGAAGGTCAGACGGCGCGATGCCTCATTGCTTGCCCAGCACCGCATTGCGACGCCCGTAGGCGAAGTAGGCGACCAGGCCCAGGATGTTCCAGGCCAGGAAATACAGCTGGGTCTTGCTCGGCAGGCTGAAGAACAGGTACACGCAGCCGATCACCGCCAGCGGACCGACCACATAGGCCAGCGGAGTGCGGAACTTGCGCACGCGGTTCGGCTCGCGCTTGCGCAGCACCACCAGGCACAGGCCCACCGCGGTGAACGCGGCCAGCGTGCCGGCGTTGGCCAGTGCGGCAATTTCATCCAGGCGGGCCACGCCGGCCAGCGCGGCGACCAGCACCGCGGTGAACAGCGTGGTCGCAATCGGCGTGCCGGTGCGCGCGCTGACCTTGGACAGCCCGCGCGGCAGCAGGCCATCGCGCGACATGACGAAGAAGATGCGGCTCTGCCCGTACAGGAAGGCCAGCAGCACCGTCGGCAGCGCGATCACCGCCGCCGCGCCGATCCACTTGGCCGCGCCCGGGCTGCCCAGCTCGCGCAGGATCAGCGCCAGCGGCTCGGCGCTCTGGCCGAAGATCGTGTAGCTCATCGCGCCGACGGCAGCCAGCGCCACCAGCACGTAGATGATGGTGCAGCCGACCATCGAGCCGATGATGCCGATTGCCAGGTCGCGGTCGGGCTTCTTGGTCTCTTCGGCGGCGGTGGAGATCGCATCGAAGCCGTAGAACGCGAAGAAGATGATCGCCGCGGCAGCCATTACGCCATGCTCGACGCCATCGGCACCCACCGACTTGGCGAAGCCGAACGGCATGAACGGCTCCATGTGGCCGGTGTCGAAGTGCGGCAGGGCAATGGCCACGAACACGGTCAGCGCGATGATCTTGACCACCACCAGGATCGCGTTGAGGGTGGCGCTTTCCTTGGTGCCGGCCATCAGCATGCCGGCCACCACGAAGGTGATCAGCACCGCCGGCAGGTTGATGAAGCCGCCTTCCACGTGCGGCCCGGCGGTCAGCGTCAACGGCAGGTCGATGCCCCAGCCATGCAGGAAGCCGACCGCGTAGCCGGACCAGCCGACCGCCACCGTGCTCACCACCAGCGAGTACTCCAGGATCAGGCTCCAGCCCACCACCCACGCCACCGTCTCGCCGAGCGCGGCGTAACTGTAGGTGTAGGCGCTGCCGGCCGCCGGCATCATCGTGGCCAGTTCGGCATAGGACAGCGCCGCACACGCGCAGACCGCACCGGCGATGGCAAAGGAGATCAGCACGGCCGGGCCGGCCAGGTTGGCGCCCACCCCGATCAGGGTGTAGATGCCGGTGCCCACGATCGCACCGATACCCAAGGCGATCAGGTGCGGCCAGCTCAGGGTCGGAACCAGTCGCCTGCCGGCTTCATGGACGGTGACTTGGTCAAGGGACTTGCGCCGGAGCAGTGACATGGGGCCTCGCGGTGGATGACTGTTAACGACAAGTCTGCGAGTTTTACCGAACGCGGTGCAGCATTACTACTGCCAAGCGTCCCACGTGGGCGCGCTGTGCACCTGACTGGGATTGGGGTGACGAAACCGGCACAAACGTGGCCGACACCCGGTCAGTCCCAGTGGCAGCCGCTGTCGGTCATCGCACCGATGTCTTCGCTGAAGCGCGTCTGCCGCCCGTTGCGCGCGTTGGTGTAATCGAAGCCGTAAATGCGTGCACCCTGGGTGGTGATCGCGTACTGCCCGGTCACCTTGCCGTCCAGGTGCTCTTCCCACACCGCGTCGAACTGCCAGGGACGGCCTTCGGCCATCTCGCTGCCTTCGTTGGACAGCCGGGTCAGGCGCAGCCATTGGGTCTTGCCGGCGTAGCGCACGAAGCTCACCGGTGTTGCGCCGGTGTCGCCCTCGGGCAGCTTCCACTCCAAGTGGATCTGGTCGGCGTTGCCGCCGGTCAGGCAGCGGACCTCATCGGCGTGGGCTGGGGCGACGCCCAGCAGCAGGGGGAGCAGGGCAAGCCAGCGCATGGTGGAGGTCCGTTCGGGCGAAGGGCGCGCCATTGTCCCCCATCCGCCCCGGTGTATTGCCGGGGCGGGTGGGCGCACCCTCAGCGATTCAAGATCGCCATCGCCGCTGCCGCGTAGCGTTGGCCGGCGGCGGCGTTGGCCGGGAAGATCGCGTCGATCTGCGCCAGCTCCGCCGCACTCAACTGCACCTGCAGCGCGCCGAGGTTTTCTTCCAGGTAGGCGATCCGCTTGGTGCCGGGGATCGGCACCAGGTCCTCACCCTGCGCCAGCACCCAGGCCAGGGCCAGTTGCCCCGGGGTGATGCCCTTGCTGCGTGCCATCGCGGTGACCGCATCGACCAGCGCCAGATTGCGGTTGAAGTTGTCGCCCTGGAAGCGCGGCGACTGGCGGCGGTAGTCGTCTGCATCGACGTCGGCCAGGCTGCGGATGGCGCCGGTGAGGAAGCCACGGCCCAGCGGCGAGTAGGGCACGAAGCCAATATCCAGCTCGCGCACGGTCTCCAGCACGCCGTTGTCCTGCGGATCGCGCGACCACAGCGAGAACTCGGTCTGCACGGCGGTGATCGGATGTACCGCATGGGCGCGCCGGATGGTGGCCGCCGACGCTTCGGACAGCCCGAGGAAGCGCACCTTGCCCTGCTCGACCAGCCGCGCCATCGCGCCGACGGTGTCTTCGATCGGCACGCTGGCGTCCACGCGGTGCTGGTAGTACAGGTCGATGTGGTCCACGCCCAGTCGCTGCAGGCTGGCCTCGCAGGCGGCGATCACATACTCCGGGCGACCATCGACACTGCGTGCGGCGCTGTCGCTGGGTTCCTGCTTGATCCCGAACTTGGTGGCCAGGAAAACCTGGTCGCGGCGATCGGCGATTGCCTTGCCGACCAGCACCTCGTTGGTGTGCGGGCCGTACATGTCGGCGGTATCGAGCAGGGTCACGCCGCGTTCCAGCGCACGATGGATCACCGCGATGGCGTCTGCGTCACTGCCGCGCCCGCCGTAGAAGGCGCTCATGCCCATGCACCCCAGGCCGAGTGCGGAAACGGTGGGGCCGTGGCGGCCAAGGGTGCGGGTCTGCATGGGGAAGCTCCGGGGAAGGGAAACAGGACTGGTCCGGCGCCCGTTATGCAGATGGCATGGGAGGTCGCCGGGTGCCCAGCATCCTCCCGTGGACCATGTGGATAAACTGGCTGCTCCTGCATCTTCCTTGAAGCCAGGCTTCACAATGAATCCCCAGCGTCCCCTGCCGGCGGTGGTCGCCTTCGCCCGCGTCGCCCACCATGCCAGCTTCACCCGCGCCGCCGACGAGCTCGGCGTGTCGCCGTCGGCGCTCTCCCAGACCGTGCGCGCGTTGGAGGCGGGCATGGGCGTGCGGTTGCTGCACCGGACCACGCGCCGCGTGGGTCTCACCGAACACGGGGCGCGCTTCCTGGAGGGGGTGCGGGTGGGATTGGCCCAGATCGATGCCGCCTTCGACGCGCTGGACAGCGTGCGCGATGTCCCGGCGGGCAAGCTGCGCATCAATGTGCCGCGCATCGCCGCCGAGCTGCTGGTACTGCCGCACCTGCCCGGTTTTCTCACCTTGTACCCGCAGGTGGAGGTGGAACTGTTCGTGGAGCCGGCGCTGGCCGATCTGGTTGCCGGCGGCTTCGATGCCGGGATCCGGCTGGGCGAGAGCCTGGCCCGCGACATGATCGCGTTGCCGATCGGGCCACTCGAGCGCCAGGTGGTGGTGGCCACGCCGGCCTACCTTGCCCGCCACGGCGTGCCCGCCACGCCGGCCGAACTGGTCGCCCACGAGTGCATCGTGCACCGGCTCAGCACGGGCCGCCGGATGCCCTGGGAGTTCACCCGCGAGGGGCGCGACGTGGAGGTCGAGGTGGCGGGGCGGCTGGTCTTCAACGATGCCGGCCTGATCCATGCCGCGGTGCGCGCCGGGCTGGGCATGGCACAGGGATTCGAGGCGCTGTTTGCCGATGACCTCGCCGCCGGACGGCTGCAATGCGTACTGCAGGACTGGCAGCAGCCGTTTGCCGGTTTCCACCTGTACTACCCGGCGCGCGAGCAGATGGCGCCCAAGCTGCGGGTGTTCATCGATCACCTGCGGCAGGCCATGCACGCGCGCTGACCCGCTCAGTCCGAGCGCGCCGGCGAGCCGGGCTGGAGCAGCGTTCGCAGCCAGTGGTCGCCATCGGGCAGCCCATGCGGAAACATCACCTGCGCATCGCCCGGGAAACGCTTGCAGCGCAGCCTGCCGTCGGCATCGAACAGGCGCCAGCCGTTGGCGATGCGTTCGGCATGGTCGATGTGTCGGCGCAGGGCCAGCACCAGGCTGGCGTGGCAGTCGAAGCGGGAGGTGCGCAGATCGATCCGGTCCAGCGGCTGCAGGCCGGCGAGGATGCGACCGACCGCCGGATGGCCCAGATCGATGCGGCCGGTGGCCATGCCGAGCAGGCGCTCATCGTGGCCGGATACGTGCTGGACGAAATACACCGGGGACATCGGATCTCCGCGTGGACGCGGTGACCGCGACCGTTGGCACCGATTGGACACCCCGAGGGCGTCACGCGGAATCTCAAGTTATCGATTGAAAGATCTTGCTTGGATGATGCTACCTATTCGCGTTTCTGCCCACGCCATCCGCCACGCCGCGCATCGCTACGCAGGGCAGCGCCTCAGCCACTGACGCCGAGGCGCACGCCAAACCCGACCAGGAAGATGCCGGCAACCCGTCTCAGCAAAAGCCCTACACGCGGATGCTGGAGAATCCTACGACGCAACAGGTTGCCTACTCCGATCAGCACCGAGCAGTACGCCAGCCCCAGCACGAAGATGATCACCGCCATGGTCGCGAACGTTGCCACGCCCTGGTGCCGCGCCGGATCGATGAACAACGGCAGGAACGCCATGTAGAAGATGATCGCTTTCGGGTTGAGCAGATTGATGAGCACGGCCTGGCGGAAGTAGTGGCCCGGTTGCAGGCGGATGCCGCCTTCCTCGCCGCTGCTGCGGGGCCGGCGCAGCAGGCCGATGCCGATCCACACCAGGTAGGCCGCGCCCAGGTACTGCACCGCGTGGAACACCAGCGGGTTGGCCTTGAGCAGCGCGGCCACGCCCGCCACCGCCAGCCACATCAGGATCTGGTCGCCCAGCAGCAGACCGAACAGCGCGGTGTAACCGCCGCGTACCCCGCCGCGACCGGTCGCGGTGAGCAGGGTGAACGTACCCGGGCCCGGCAATGCCAGGAACACCAGCACGGCAGCGACAAAGGTCCACAGGTCCTGGATGCCCATCCACGGCATGGCGGCGACTCGACTACGGGGGTGCGCCATTGTCCGGCACGGCCCGGTCCACCGATAGCGTCAGCCGGGCAGGCGGGGCAGATCCTTCAGCAGCGGTTGCAGGCGTTGTTCGAACATCGCATGCAGCTGCCGGATGGCCGGGGAGAACTGCTTGCGATGCGGGCACACCAGGTTCAACGGCAGGCTGTCGCCGGCGCCACCGAGCAGCACCTGCAGGCGGCCGGCGCGGACATCCCCGCACACATCCAGCCAGGACTTGAACACGATGCCTTCGCCGGCCACGGCCCAGCGCCGCACCACATCGGCATCGTCGCAGACCATGTTGCTGCGCACCGGCACCACCACCCGGCGGCCATCAACCTCGAAGTTCCAGCGGTCGTAGGCGCGGCCGGCCAGCTGGTAGAGCAGACAGTGGTGGTCCTTGAGCGCCTCCAGGGTGGCTGGCGCGCCGTGCCGGGCCAGGTAATCGGGAGAGGCCGCCAGTACCCGGCGGTTGCCCGGCAGCAACGGCAGGGCGACGTAGCTGGCGTTGTCGAAGCGACCGAGCCGGAAAGCGATGTCGACCGGGTCGCGGAACACATCGGCAACCTGGTCGGACAGGTGCAGGCGTAGCTGCAGCCTGGGATGCGCCGCGCGGAATTCGCTCAACCACGGCAGCAGCACGTTGCGGCCCAGGTCCGACGGCGCGGCCACCTGCAGCACGCCGCGCAGCTCGGCGTCCTCGCCCCGCACCCGCGCCTGGCCTTCGCTCAGGGTGGCCAGCACCTCCTGCGCATAGGGCAGGTACAGCGCGCCTTCGGCGGTCAGGCGCAGGCTGCGGGTGGAGCGCACGAACAGGCGCAGATCCAGCTCGCGTTCCAGCCGCGCCACGGCCGCGGCGACCTGGCCGGGCAGCAGGTCGGCCTCGCGGGCGGCATTGGAGAAGCTGCCCAGCGCCGCCGTACGCACGAACAGCCCCAGGTCGTCGATGCGGACCATTTTCATTCCTGCAGTGAAAGTGCTGCCCGATTTTGCGCCTTTCTGCCGGCCGGGGTGAAGCGCAGGCTGTGGGTCTTCCCGAACGGACTTGCCCTCGATGAAAGCAATCGCCTATACCCAGCACGGCCTGCCGATCAGCGACCCGCGCGCGCTGCAGGACATTACCCTGCCGATCCCCAGCCCCGGCCCGCGTGACCTGCGCGTGGAAGTACGGGCGATCTCGGTCAACCCGGTCGATACCAAGGTGCGCAACGGCGTGGCCGTGGACGAACCGCGCGTGCTCGGCTGGGATGCGGTCGGGATCGTGGACGCGATTGGCAGCGAGGTCAGCCTGTTCCAGCCCGGCGATGCGGTGTTCTACGCCGGGGCGATCGGCCGTCCGGGCAGCAATGCCGAGTACCAGCTGGTGGATGAGCGCATCGTCGGGCACAAGCCGGCCAGCCTGGACGATGCCGCCGCTGCGGCATTGCCGCTGACCGCGATCACCGCCTGGGAGCTGCTGTTCGATCGGCTGTGCATCCCCGAGGGCGGTGGCCAAGGCCAGACCCTGCTGGTGATCGGCGCCGCCGGTGGCGTGGGTTCGATCCTGATCCAGTTGGCGCGTCAGCTGACGCAGCTGACCGTCATCGGCACCGCGTCGCGTCCGGAGACCCAGGACTGGGTGTATGCGTTGGGCGCCCACCATGTGATCGATCATTCGCAGCCGCTTTCCGATGGCCTGCAGCGTCTGGGCATCGACGCCGTCGCGCACGTGGCCAGCCTCACCCACACCGACCAGCACTACGACCAGATTGTGGCCGTGCTGGCGCCGCAGGGCCGGCTGGCGCTGATCGACGATCCGGGCCAGCTGGATGTGATGGCGCTCAAGCGCAAGAGCCTGTCGCTGCACTGGGAGTCGATGTTCACCCGCTCCAGCTTCAACACCCCGGACCTGCAGCGTCAGCACGACCTGCTCGAACGTGTCGCCGCGCTGGTCGATGCCGGCGTGCTGCGCACCACCCTGGGCGAGCACTACGGCCGCATCAATGCCGCCAACCTGCGCCAGGCCCATGCACTGATCGAGAGCCAGCGCGCGCGCGGCAAGCTGGTCCTCGAAGGCTTCTGAGTCCCCCTGCACCCCGCACCCCTGTATCCCCCACGGAACCGATCCACATGACCCTCGCACCGGTGGCGCGCCGCCGCCACACCACCAAGGCCTACGACCCCACTCGCGCGCTGCCGCCAGCGGTGCTGCACGATCTGCTCGACGTGCTGCACCACGCGCCCTCGTCGGTGAATTCGCAGCCCTGGCATTTCCTGGTGGCTGCCAGTGATGCGGCGCGTGCGCGCATCGCCCGTGCCACCCAGCCCCACCAGCCGTTCAACACGGCCAAGATCACCGACGCCTCGCACGTGATCGTGTTCGCCACCCGCACCGGCATCGACGATGCCTACCTGGCGCAGATAATCGAACAGGAAACCGCCGATGGCCGTTACCCCAGCGACGAAGCGCGCGAGGGCCAGCGCGGCGCACTGCACCACTTCGTGGACCTGCACCGGCATACGCTGGGCGATGTGGAGCACTGGATGCAGAAGCAGACGTACCTGGCGTTGGGCACGCTGTTGCTGGCTGCCGGCGTGCATGGCGTGGACGCCACCCCGATGGAAGGCTTCGATGCCGCGGTGCTGGATGCCGAGCTGGGCCTGCGCGAACGCGGCCTGACCAGCGTGGTGCTGGTGGCGCTGGGCTACGGCAGCGAGGCCAACTTCAACGCCGACCTGCCCAAGTCGCGGCTGCCGCGCGAACAGGTGTTCACCCACCTCTGAGGGCTGTCAGGGCACGCCGTTGTCCACGTGCAGGGCGAAGCCCGGACGTGGCCGCAGGCGCGCGAACCAGGCGTCCACGGCCGGCAGTGCCGGTTTGTCGCCCGGGGTCAGGCGCCATCGCTGGGTCGACAGGCCCAGCACCACGTCGGCCAGGCTGAACCCGGGCCCGGCAACGTGCGCACCGGTGTGCGCCAACTGCGTGTCCAGCACGCCCATCAAACGGTGCCATTGCGCGAGGCTGGATGCCGCCGCCGCCGTATCTGCGTAATCCGGATGCCGGCGGACGCCGGCCATGAACGCATAGCGCCATGCGTTGTTGAGATCGGTGGCCTGCCAGTCCATCCACTGTTCCACCCGCGCCCGTGCCTGCGGTGCCTGCGGCAGGAGGTCGTGCCGCCCTTCGCGGGTGGCCAGGTAGCGGCAGATGCTGTTGGACTCCCACAGCACGAAGTCGTCATCGCGCAGTACCGTGCAGCTCCAACATGGATACGCCCGGCGCAGCCAATGAGACCGGCTCAGCCTACACTTGCCGTCATGCAAACCGAATTCCTCATTCTCGGCGGCCTGGTCTGTGCCGTCCTTGTCCTGCAGCTGGTGGTCCTGCTGCGGCGTTCCCAGCATGGCGGCCTGGAGCAGAGCCTGCGCGAAGAGGCGCGGGTGGGCCGCAGCGAACTGCGCGAGCAGCTCGAAGGCCTGGGCCGGCAGCAGGATGCGCGGCTGGAGACCTTCGCCCGCGCGCTGACCGAGCTGTCCACCCGCACCGACCAGCGCCTGGACCTGCTGCGCGACGCGCTGGGCGAAGACGCGCGCAAGGCCCGCGAGGAAGGCACCCAGGCCCAACAGCGCACCGGTGAACTGCTGGCCCTGCGCCTGCAGGACATGCGCGCACAACTGGAGGTCTTCGGCCATCAGCAGCAGGCCCGCATTGAAGCCTTCGGCCAACAGCTGGTGGAGCTGACCACCCGTACCGACGGGCACATGGCCGCGCTGCGCCAGGCCCTGGCCGAAGACGCGCGCAAGGGGCGCGAGGAAACCGCACAGTCGCAGCAGCGCCTGGCCGAATCGCTGGGCCAGCGCCTGCAGGACATGACCCAGCGCAACGAGACGCGCATCGGCGAAATGCGCGCCACGCTCGAGCAGCAGCTCAAGAGCCTGCAGAGCGACAACGCCGAAAAGCTCGATCAGATGCGGGTCACCGTCGATGAAAAACTGCAGACCACGCTGGAAGCTCGGCTGGGTGCCTCGTTCCAGCTGGTCTCCGACCGCCTGGAACAGGTACAGCGCGGGCTGGGCGAAATGCAGCAGCTGGCCACCGGCGTGGGCGACCTCAAGCGGGTGCTGACCAACGTCAAGAACCGCGGCAGCTGGGGCGAAGTGCAGCTGGACAACATCCTCGAGCAGACCCTCACCCAGGAGCAGTACGCGCGCGGGGTGAAGGTACGCCCGGACAGCGGCGAGATCGTCGATATCGCCGTGCGCCTGCCCGGCCGCGGGCATGACGACACCCCGGTGTGGCTGCCGATCGATTCCAAGTTTCCGCGCGAGGACTACGAACGCCTGCTCGATGCGCAGGAACAGGGCGACGTCGACGGCGTGCGCGTACAGGGCACCCAGCTGGAACGCGCGATCCGCATCCAGGCCAAGTCGATCTGCGACAAGTACATCGCGCCGCCGCACACCACTGATTTCGCGGTGATGTTCCTGCCCACCGAGGGTCTGTACGCCGAAGTGATCCGCCGTCCCGGCCTGGTCGACCTGCTGCAGCGCGAGCACCGGGTGGTGGTGGCCGGACCGACCACCGTCACCGCGCTGCTCAACAGCCTGCAGATGGGCTTCCGTACGTTGGCCATCGAACAGCGCTCCAGCGAAGTGTGGGGCCTGCTCGGGGCGGTCAAGAGCGAGTTCGGCAAGTTTGCCGGCATCCTCGAAAAGGCCGAGAAGCAGATCAGCACCGTCGGCCGCAGCCTCGGCGAGGCCAGCCGCAAGACCCGCACCATCGAACGCCGCCTGCGCGGGGTGGAGTCGCTCAGCGCCGAACAGAGCCAGGAGCTGCTGGAGGAGATCCCCGGCGAGGACGAGGACAGCGCGGCAGACGAGCGGGCCGACGCGGCGGAGTGACACGTGGCGTACATGCAATGCATGCAGGTGATCGCGCATGCTATGGCATCTGCCGATCGTTCAAGGAAGCCCGCATGCGCCTGACCCTGTTGTTGTCCCTGCTGTTGGCCCTGGCCGGCTGCGCCAGTACCTCGCCCTCGCCCGAAGACGCCGCATCGGTGGCCGCCGCGACGGCGGCCAAACAGGCTGCCGACTGCGCCGCCAGCGGCGGCGCGCTGCAGCCGCTGGGCCGCCTGCAGCGCGTGCAGTGCGTGGTGGCCTATCCCGATGCCGGCAAAACCTGCAGCGCCAAAGCCGAGTGCACCGGCCAGTGTCTGGCGCAGGGCCAGGTGGCACCGGGCGCCAAGGCCACCGGCCAATGCCAGCGCGATGTCAGCCAGAACTTCGGCTGCCGTCAGCGCATCGACGGCGGCGTGGCGATCGGCACGATCTGCGTCGACTGACATTCCCATGGCATCGCCATCGCGTGCCTCCCTTTTTCCAATGCAAGGAACCTGCAGTGACCCAGACCGTCTACGACATCCCCGTCAACACCATTGAAGGCCAGCCGTCCTCGCTGGCCGATTACCGCGGCAAGGTGCTGCTGGTGGTCAACGTCGCCTCCAAGTGCGGCCTGACTCCCCAGTACGAAGGCCTGCAGAAGCTGTACGCCGACAAGCACGACGCGGGTCTGGAAGTGCTGGGCTTCCCGGCCAACAACTTCCTGGCCCAGGAGCCGGGCAGCGAGGCGGAGATCCAGCAATTCTGCCAGCTGGAATACGACGTGAGCTTCCCGCTGTTCGCCAAGATCAGCGTGGCCGGTGCCGATACGCATCCGCTGTACCAGCAGCTCACCGCTGCCCAGCCGGCCGCCACCGGCGAAGGCCCGATGCGCGAGAAGCTGCAGGGCGCGGTGGCCAAGTACCCCGAGCTGGTGGTCAACCCGGCGCCGGGCGTGCTGTGGAACTTCGAAAAGTTCCTGGTGGGCCGCGATGGTCAGGTCATCGCCCGCTTCGCCCCGGACGTGCCGGCTGACGATGCGCGCCTGGTGGCGGCGATCGACGCGGCGCTGGCGGCCTGATCCACGCGCGGTGCATCGCGTGGCGCTTGTGCGCGCCACGCGATGCAGCGAGGATGTTCGATGCCGCTACGCCTGCGGTACGTGACTGGGGAACGGGACATGGAGTTGTTGACGCTTGAACACTTTGCCGGTTGCGTGAACGAGACGTTCGCCGCCGAGTTCGATGGCATGCAGATGGAGTTCGTGCTGGTCGAGGCGCGGCCACTGCCGCAGACGCGCGCGGATACCGCACGTGCGCCGTTCTCGCTGCTGTTCCGCAATGGCGCGCCGATCGTCTTTCCGCAGCAGATCTATCCGATGCGGCATGCGCGGGTGGGCGAGGTGGGCATCTTCCTGGTGCCGATCGCGCAGGAACGTGCCGGCTTCCTGTACCAGGCCGTGTTCAACTGAGGGGACGGCGCGTGGGCTCCCAGCGCATGGGCAGGTAAAGTTCGCCCGCCGCCGCCGCCGAGGTGGCGACAAACCCCATCCGCTGGTACAAGCGCAACGCAGCGTGGTTGTGCTGCATCACATGCAGCCGCAGCGCGCGACCGCGTCCCGCACAGGCCTGTTGTTGGCAACCGATCACCGCCGTGCCGATACCGGTGCCGCGCGATGACGGCAGCAGGCTGATGTCCACGATGAGATCTTCCTCACCTTCTTCATCGACATAGAAGCGCCCCACCGGCTGGTCTTCGCGCAGGATCGCCAGGTAATGCGCGCGCGGGTGCTGGGCCAGGTAGTGCTGGTGCTGGGCCACGAACTGCTGCGACAGGAACTGCCACTTGGCAGCGTCCGGCCAGGGCACCGACCGGAGTTCCTCTTCGCGCGTGCTCGCATACAGCTGCACCAGCCAGGGCAGGTCATCGCCGCGCAGCGCGCGCCATTGCCAGCCGGTGTCCCCGGCGACCCCGGCCAGCGCTGGGCGCCGCTCCGGAGGGAACGGCGCCAGCGTCGCGGGCAGCATCAGTCGAACGCAGGGTAATCGCCCTGCAGGGCAATGCAGAAGTTCACCGCCAGGTAGGGCTGCTGGTTGTTGTGTGGCTGGTTGCCACCGCTGTTGGGTAGCAGCATGGACGGGGACAGCGGCGTGTCCGGCGTTGCATTGCTGAAGGGCTTGACGGCGTTGGACCCGGGCTGGGAAAGACCACCACCGGCAACCGGTACGCCGCTGCGCTTACTGGTGTCGGTCTGCGCGAACGCGGTCAGCGTGTGCGCATGTGCGGGCATTTCCAATGTGCTCAAGGCCACCTGGGAGACGCCGAACGTGTCGCCGATCGAGCGGGGGGTCAGGCCGTTGCCGGTGCCCGTCCCTCCACCAGCGCGGGCGCTGAAGTTGGGCAGCTGGAAGGTGACGGTGCCGTTGCCGCCGTACTGGATGCCGAGCAGCGAAAACAGGGCGGTGTTCTGCTGGATCGCCAGCGTAGCGCCGTTGCAGAACGCCCATCCGTTAGGGGCGAAGTTGAAGCCGAACGGCTGGATCTGTCCGATGTAAGGTTCGGTCATGTCGGTTCTCTGGGCGTAACGAAGGAAGGGTCAGGGCTGCTGCGGGAAGATGCCGGCCCAGGCGATGCAGTACTGCACCGTCAGGGTGGGCATGCAGTTCTCGTGCGCCTGGTTGCCACCGCTGCTGGTCACGGCCAACGCCTCCATCGCCAGTGCGGTCGCCCCGTTGGTGTCGGTGACATAGAAGGTCTCGCCACTGACGGCGCCCGGTATCGCGGTGGCGGCGGGCGCCTCCAGCGTGGCCACCCCGCTGGAGACCGACAGCGCATGGGTGTGGGCCGGCATCTGTGGCAGGGTCAGCGTGACCGACTCGGTTCCGGACACCACGCCCAGCGGGCGATTGCTGAGCCCCGGGCCCTGGCCCATGTGCACCGGCACGCGGCCGCGCATGTCCGGCACGGCGAAGGTGCTCTGGCCGTCACCGCCAAAGGTCGTGCCTAGCAGCGCGAAGAGCACTTCGTACTCTGCGATCGGTATCAGTGCGCCGTTGCAGCCAAGCCATCCACTGGGAACGCGGTTGAATCCGAACATACGGATTTCGCCGACGAAAGGTACGCTCATCTGATCATGCTCCTTGTGAGTAACGCATGGCCGGCAACGGCCGGCCCCGTGATCAACTGCGGGAGGGGAAGATTCCCTGCAGCGCGATGCAGAAGTTGAGCGTGGCGTAGGGCTGCATGTTCGGATGGGGCTGGGTGCTGCCTGCCGGGGCGACCGACGACGGTGCCTGTGCAACCAGCGCGCCACCCTGGGCTGCATACAGCTTGGTCGTGCCGCCGCCAGCGAACGTGCGCCCGGTGGGGTTGCGGTTGTCGCCGGCAGCGGCCACGCCCACGACCTGGTGGCCATGCGCAGGCAACTGCGTGGGCAACAGGGTCACGTTCTCGGTCCCGGCCTGCTGACCGATCTGCATGGCCGGCGGCTGCCATGCTCCATCGGCCGATAGCGCATACGCGACGGGCGTGCGCCCGCGCATATCCGGCAGGCCGAAGGTGGTGACGCCATTGCCGCCGTACTGCACGCCCAGTAGTGAAAACAAAGCCTGGTTCTGGTTGATGGGCAGCAATTGCCCGTTGCATTGCGCGAAATACTTGGGTGCAAAATTGAACCCGGCCATCATGATCTGGCCGATGAAGAATTCGCTCATCTGATCCCCCTTGGATGCTGAGCGCGGCGCCGGACTGGCGCGCAGCTACTCTGAACGCCATTCAGGCTGTTCACAAGTCCCGTTGCTGGGGGCCTTTCTTCGACACGGGGACTCTGTTCCAATGGCGCCAAAGGGGGGAGGCGTGGAATGCCTGCCGCTGGCGACGTCAAGGAACGACGGGAGCATCATGCTCCCGGGGCAGCCGGCACGGGACGCGCACCTCGATGTTGTTCTGCATCCAGGTGGATTCTTTCCAAGGGGGAAAGGTCATGGCACTCCGTACCCGATACGCGCGTACCGCGCGTGTTTTCTCGACCGTGTTCGTCCTGTTCTGCGCCGCGCTGTGCTGGTCCAGCGCCGCGTGGGCCGCGCATACCTCGTCGATCTGTCCGGCCCAGTCGGCAACCGTGGGCAATGGCGGCACCGTGGCGATCAACGTCACCGCCTGCGCCAATCCGATCGCCTTGGCCGGCGAGGGAGCCGTGGACGGCCCGCAGCTGCCATCGCACGGCACCGCCAACCTGCGCATCACCGGCGGCAGCTGGTTCGTCGACTACGGTCACAACGGCGACGCCGCCACCAGTGATGTCTTCGAATTCTCCGACACCGATGGCGACATTGTCCGGGTCGCGGTCACCATCACCCCGGCCAACTCCACGATCGTGGTCGCACCGGCCGCGCTCACCCTGACCGCCGGCACGGCGGTATCGCAGACGCTCAGCGCCAGCGGCGGCACTGCACCGTATACCTTCACGCTGCAAGCCGGTACCCCGCCGGCTGGCATCACCGTCAACGCCGGTGTGATCAGTGGCACGCCCACCCAGCGCGGCGCGTACACCTTCACCGTGCGCGCCACCGATGCCACCTCGGCCACCGCCGACAAGACCTACAGCGGCACGGTGCAGAATCCCAGCCTCACCCTGTCACCGACCGCCGCCACGGCCATCCAGGGCGTGGCGTTCTCGCAGACGCTGACCACCATCGGCGGCGTTGCGCCCTTCGCCTACGCGATGGAAGCCAGCAGCCTTCCCACCGGGTTGTCACTCTCTGCAGGCGGGGTGATCAGCGGTACCGCCACGGCAGCCCCCGGTACCTATCCGGTGACCATCCGCGTCACCGACAGCAGCACCGGCACCGGCACCTACTTCGAGGTGGAGAACTTCACCCTGACGGTGAGCGCGGCGCCCAGCGTCAGCATCGCCGTGGCACCGGCCAGCGTCAGCGAGGATGGGGGGACCAACCTGGTCTACACCGTCACCCGCAGCCTCAACCTGTCCTCGCCGACCGTGGTCAACCTGACCACCGGCGGCACGGCGACCAGTGGCGTGGATTACACCGGCGGCGTCGCCACGGTGTCCATTCCCTCGGGCGCCACCACTGCCACGGTCACCATCAACCCGACCGCCGACGCTACCGTGGAAGCCGACGAAACGGTGATTCTCACCGTCGCTGCCGGCAGCGGCTACACCGTCGGTGCGCCGGCCAGCGCTACCGGCACGATCCTCAATGACGATGTGCCCACGGCATCGATCACGGTGTCCCCGGCCACGGTCAACGAAGACAGCGGCACCCCGCTGGTCTACACCGTCACCCTGGACCAGCCGAGCCTAGTGCCGCTGTCGATCGCCTACACCGTCGGCGGTACCGCCACCAGCGGCACCGACTACGCGGCGGTGTCCTCGCCGCTGTCGATTGCAGCCGGGGCCACCAGCGGGACGATCACCGTCACGCCCACGGCCGACAGCAGCGTGGAAGCCAATGAGACCGTGGTGCTGACGCTGGCTGCAGGCACCGGTTATGGCGTCGGCGCACCGACAAGTGCGACCGGCACGATCCTTGACGACGACCAGCCGGCGTTGAGCATCAATGACGTCAGCCTCAATGAAGGCGACAGCGGCACCACGGCGTTCACCTTCACCGTGTCGCTCAACGCGCCGGCGGGCCCGGGCGGGGTCAGCTTCGACATCGCCACCGCCAACGGCACCGCCACCGCCGGCAGCGACTATGTCGCCCAGGCACTGACCGGGCAGACCATTGCGGCGGGAAGCAGCAGCGCGACCTTCACCGTGCTGGTCAACGGCGACACGTTCAACGAACCCAACGAAACTTTCCTGGTCAATGTGAGCAACGTCACCGGTGCCACCGTCGCCGACGCGCAGGGCCTGGGTACGATCGTCAATGATGATGCGCTGCCGTCGCTGTCGATCAATGACACCTCGGTAACCGAGGGCAACGCCGGCACGGTCACCGCCACGCTGACGGTGACGTTGTCGGCGGCCAGCGGGCAGACGGTCTCCGTCAACTACGCCACCGCCAATGCCAGCGCCGTCGCGCCCACCGACTACGTCAGCGCCAGCGGCACGCTGACCTTCGCACCCGGCGCGACCACCCAGACCATTGCGGTCACCGTCAACGGCGACACCACGCCGGAAGCCGACGAGACCTTCGCGGTCAATCTGACCGCACCCACCAATGCCACCCTCGCCGATGCGCAGGGCATCGTGACCGTGCTCAACGATGACCAGCCGGTCACCGTCGCGCCGGCGGTGCTGCCGCCTCCGGCGATCGCCGTTGCCTACAGCCAGACCATCGTCGCCAGCGGCGGCAGTGGCAGCTACAGCTATGCGGTCACCACCGGCTCGCTGCCGCCGGGCCTGACCCTGAGCGCGGGCGGGGTGCTTTCCGGTACACCCACCGCTGGCGGCTCATATCCCTTCACGGTGACCGCGACCGATACCAGTGCCGCGCCGGGTCCTTACACCGGTGCGCAGGCCTACGTGCTCACCGTGGGTGCACCCACGCTGGTGCTGCCGGGTGGCCCACTGCCGGGGGCGACGCTCGCCCAGCCGTATACCGTCACCGTCGGCCCGGCCAGCGGCGGCACCGCGCCGTACTCCTATGCGATCACCGCCGGCAGCGTGCCGCCGGGATTGAACCTGGCCGGCACCGGTGTGATCAGCGGGACGCCGACCACGCTGGGCACGTTCAACTTCACCGTTACCGCCACTGACAGCAGCACCGGCGTGGGTGCACCGTATTCGGTCAGCACCGCGATGGCGATCACCGTGGCCGATGGCCTGCCGGTCGCTGGCAATGTCAGCACCTCGGTGGCCTACGGTGCGCCGGCCGCGCCGGTGACGCTCGCGCTGTCGGGCGGGGCGGCCAATTCAGTGGCGGTCGGTACCGCACCGCTGCACGGCACCGCCACGGTGACCGGCCCGACCTCGATCAGCTACCAGCCGGCAGCAGGCTTCGCCGGCAGTGACAGCTTCACCTACACCGCCAGCAACGGCACCGGCACTTCAGCGCCGGGCACGGTGACGGTCAGCGTGGGCACCCCGACCATCACCGTCAGCGCCAACAGCGTGTTCTCGGCGGTGGCCGGCGTGCCTTACAGCCAGACCTTCACCTGGTCCGGCGGCGCTGCGCCTTACAGCGGCTACCAGGTGGCCAACCTGCCGGCCGGCCTGTCGATCACCGCGAGCACCGTCGACAGCGTCACCGTCAGCGGTACCCCGACCCAGGCCGGCAGCTTCAACCTGCAGGCCTCGGCGACCGACAGCAGCACCGGCACCGGTCCGTTCACCACCGGCCAGGGCTTCGTGCTGAACGTGGCCAGCCCGACCCTGACAGTGACCCCGGCCACCTTGTCACCGGCCACGGCGGGCAGTGCCTACCAGCAGCCGATCACCGCTGCCGGCGGCGTCGCACCGTACACCTACGCGTTGAACGGCACGCTGCCCAGCGGCGTGGCGTTCGACACAGGCACCGGTGTGTTGTCGGGTACGCCGACCCAGGCGGGCAGCTTCGCGCTGATCGTCACTGTCACCGACAGCACCACCGGCACCCCGGCCAGCGTGGTCCAGAACTACACGCTGCAGGTGGCCACGCCCACGCTGAGCCTGACGCCGGCCGCCGGCGCCCTGACCCCGACCACGGCGGGCAGCGCCTACCAGGTAGCCTTCGCTGCCGGCGGCGGCGTAGCGCCGTACACCTTCGCCATCACCACTGGCACCCTGCCGGCGGGCCTGGCGCTGGATGCTGCCAGCGGTCGCCTGTCGGGGACGCCCACCGCGGTGGGCACGGTTGCCTTCAGCGTGACCGCCACCGACAGCACCACCGGCACCCCGGCCACCGTGACCCAGGCTTACACGCTCAGCGTGGCTGCGCCGGTGCTGACGCTGACCCCGTCGACCCTGCCGGCCGGGTTGTTCGCCAACGCCTACCAGCAGCAGCTCTCCACCAGCGGTGGCACCGCCCCGTACACCTACGCGGTAACCACCGGCGCGCTGCCCGGCGGCCTGGCGTTGGCCGCATCCGGCGCGCTTACCGGCACGCCCACCGCAGCCGGTGCGTTCGCTTTCACGGTGACCGCCACCGATGCACTTGGCTTCACCGGCACGCGCGATTACACCGTGCAGGTCACCCAGCGTCCGGACCCGACCCGCGACCCGGAAGTGCGCGGGCTGCTGTCGGCGCAGGCCGATACCGCGCGGCGCTTTGCGACCTCGCAGATCGAGAACTTCCAGCAGCGCATGCAGCGCCTGCATGGGGCCAGCCGCAGCAACGGCTTCAGCAACAACCTGGGCCTGGCCTATGGGCCGCAGCGCTGTGATCCGGCGGTAGGCAGCCTGCCCGGCAGTGACTGCGACGCCCAGCGTCGCCAGCCGTTCGATCGGGAACCGGGGCTGGATGCGCCGGCCGCGACCGGCACTGGCGCGCAGGCAGCGCTCGGCCTGTGGGTGGGCGGTACGATCCGCACCGGCCGGACCAACGGACGCGGCAGTGCCGGCGGTGACTTCAACACCGACGGCGTCACCCTCGGCAGCGACCTGCAGGTCGGTGAGGACCTGGCCCTTGGCGTCGGCCTGGGCTACGGTCGCGACCGCACCGATGTGGGCGAGAACGGCAGCCGCAGCGATGGCCAGGCCTTCACCCTGGCGGTGTACGGCAGCTACAGCCCCGGCCAGCATCTGTTCGTGGATGCACTGTTGGGCCACCAGTTGCTGGACTACGACCTGCGCCGCTACGTGACCAGCGACGGCAGCTTCGTGCATGCCCGTCGCGATGGCAGCCAGTGGTTCGGTTCGCTGTCTGTCGGCGCCGACCTGGTCCGTGGCAGCTGGCAGTTCACCCCGTATGCGCGACTGGATGCCTCGCGCGGCACGCTCGACCGCTATGTCGAGCAGGGCAGCGACCTGTTCGCCCTGCGCTACGGCGACCAGGACGTGGACACCAGCACCGGCAACGCCGGCCTGCGCATCGAGACACGCAAGACCGCTGCATGGGGTGCCTGGACGCCGCAGCTGCGGGTGGAATACCAGCACGACTTCAGCAGCAGTGGCACCGCCACGATGCAGTACGCCGATCTGGCCGGGGTGCCGTTCTACCGGACCTCGCTGGACGGCTTCGACCGGAACCGCTGGATGCTGGGCGCCGGGGTGATGTTCGACTTCGGTCGCGACTGGGGCCTGCGCGTGGACTACCGCGGGCTGGTGGGCAGCGGTGAGGACCGCGACCACGGCGTGCAGATCAGTCTGGACAAGCAGCTGTAAGCGGTACGCGCCACCGGTTACCGGTGGCGCGATGCCGCGGGGCAAGAAGTTCTTCTCCCTCCGTGTGGCTAGTGCGTAGCGCGCTCTGGATTTTTTCGCGCGGCGGTTGGTGGGTCGGGCGCTGGGTCCCATGTCCTTGGAGGCGACGCCSCCGGCGTCGGCCTGCGGCCGCCYCYTCCTCCTTTATTTCGCCTCAAGCGGCAGTCGGTGGGTCGGGCGCTGGGCKCCCATGCCCTTGGAG